>JBMUAP010000176.1:0-6325 GCA_049454155.1 Blastocatellia bacterium | reverse complement strand
GTGAGATCATTCCTGAGATCACTCGCTGCGGGAACTTCCAATGAGCAACGAACGACTGCCGAAGAGGGTTGGTGGGACCAGTGGTGGATTGGGCGAGTTCGTCCTTGGGCTCTTGATGGCCCTTTCGGGGGCCTACCTCTTGACCAACCAAGTGGTGGTACAGACCAGATTCTGGGCCTATTCCGGGTACTCACTGGCTGGTCCGCTGCTGCTGTTGCTCTCGATCGGCCTGGGACTGCTCTTCTTCAATGGCCGGTCCTTTCCCGGGTGGGCCTTGACTCTCCTCTCCCTGATCATCATGCTGATCAGCGTGATTGTCAACCTCGAACTCTACTTCCGACCGGCAAGTCTCTTCCTCACCCTGACCATGCTGACCCTGCTGGGAGGGGGCATGGGACTGATCGCGCGATCCCTGCGCCCCCACTGATGGACGCCTCATGGCTGAGCCTTCTTCTACTCCTCTTCCGAATCCGACCTTCACTACTCCCCTTGCGAGCGAAGCCCCCCGACGCTATGCGACAGGCTGGAGATGGCTCTTCGCCTCCCTGCTTCGTTACCGGAGCCGACTGATCGCGGGGACCCTCTTCGTTTTTGCCTCGGTAGGGTTCGGGACCCTCGTTCCCCGGTATGTTGGCGAGGCGATCGACGGACTGCGCCAAGAAGGGCTGACCTACGCGACGCTCGTGCGGGCGGTCGGGATCATCATCGGGACCAGTCTTCTCAGCGGGATCTTTCTCTATCTGCAGCGGCGCACCTTGATCAACATGTCCCGCTACATCGAATACGATCTCCGCCAAGACTTCTACGGCCACCTCCAACAGATGCCGCTCTCCTTCTACCAGGATCGGCGGATTGGGGATCTCATGGCCCGCGCGACCAACGATCTCGGGGCCGTTCGTCAAATCGTCGGCCCGGCGATCATGTACAGCGAGCAGACGCTCTTGCGGGTCTTCATCATTCTACCGGTCATGTACGGCATCAGTCCCAAGCTGACCCTCCTGCTCCTGCTGACGATGCCGCTCGTCTCTCTGACCGTCAAGTATTTTGGTCAGCAGATTCACCTGCGCTTTGAGAAGGTCCAGGAGTTCTTCTCCGAGATCACGGCCCGGGCCCAGGAGAACCTGACGGGTGTCCGCGTCGTGCGAGCCTACAGCCGCGAGCGAGCCGAGGAGGCGACCTTTGCGGCGCTCAACCGGGAGTACATCGACCGGAATCTCGGGCTGGTACGGCTCTCTGCCGTCTTCTACCCCTTGATGCAGTTCTGCATCGGGCTCGGCTTTGCGGTGATCCTCGTCGTCGGAGGGTACGAGACGGCCCAGGGACGGATGACCCTCGGCGAGTTTGCCGCTTTTCATCTCTACCTCGAGCAGTTGATCTGGCCATTGGTGGCGCTCGGCTTTGTCACCAACCTCGTGCAGCGGGGAAGCGCCAGTCTCAAGCGCATGCAGGAGGTCATGGCGATCGACCCAGCCATCCAGGACGAGTCGAGTGGCCCGCCTCCGTTGGAATTCCCTCTGCGCGGCAAGATCGAGTTTCGCCAGCTCACCTTTCGCTACAGACCCGAACTTCCTCCCGCGCTCGACGGCATCGATCTCGTCATTGCGGGACAGACAGTGGCCTTCATCGGGCGGACCGGCTCTGGCAAGTCGACGCTGCTCAACCTCCTCCCGCGCCTCTTCGATGCGGAACCGGGGATGATCTGGATCGACGATCGCCCGATCCGCCAGATTCCACTCGCTGCCTTGCGTCGACAGATCGGGTATGTCCAGCAGGAGACCTTCCTCTTCAGTGAGACACTCGCCGAGAATATTGCCTACGGTGCCCGGGAGGACTCCCCGCCCACTCCTGCCGAGATCGAAGCCGTCGCCGAGATCGCGGGTCTGGCCGAGGACGTGCGCTCCTTCCCTGCGCAGTTTCAAACCGTGCTTGGCGAGCGTGGCATCACCCTCTCGGGAGGGCAGAAGCAGCGGACCGCAATTGCCCGCGCCATCCTTCACCAGCCCCGCCTTCTCCTTCTCGATGATGCCTTGTCGGCGGTCGATACCTACACCGAAGAGAAGATCCTCTCCCGGTTGCGTCAGGTCATGCAGCAGCGGACGACGCTGATCGTTGCGCACCGCATCTCCACCGTTCGTCACGCCGATCTGATCTGCGTACTGGACCAAGGGCGCATCGTCGAACGCGGGACCCACGACCAGCTCATGGCCCTTGGAGGTCTCTACACCGATCTCCACGAGCGACAGCGACTCGAAGAGGAGTTGGCAGCGGGCTGAGCCCTTTCCGTTTCCCCCTGATTCACCATTTCGATTGGGATTGATCCAATGGCCTCTCCATCCACTCATCACGAAGAAGAGCAACTGGGGAAGATCTATGACGCGCGCACCGCGCGCCGCCTGATCACCTACCTCGCTCCATACCGGAAGCTGACGCTTGCCGCCGTCGTCTTGACAATCTCAATGAGCCTGGTCAGTCAGGTCGGTCCCTTGCTGACCAAGCTGGCCATCGATGACTACATCGCTCCCACCGTCGCCGGCAACCTCTCGGCGGAGCGGGCCATGGAGGGCCTCGTCACCCTCGTCCTCGCGTACCTCGTCTCTCTCGCCGCCGCGCTCGGGCTTGGCTACTTTCAGACCCTCTTTCTCAACGTCATTGGGCAGCGCGTCATGTTCGATCTGCGCCAGCAGATCTTCGCACGCCTCCAATCGATCGAGCTCTCCTACTATGACCGCAATCCGGTCGGCCGCCTCATGACGCGCCTGACCTCGGACGTCGACTCGCTCAACGAACTCTTCACCTCCGGGTTGGTCGAGGTGCTCGGGGATCTCGTCCTGGTCGTGGCGGCACTGGGGATGATGTTCTACTTCAACTGGCGTTTGGCGCTCGTCTC
The DNA here is from genome assembly GCA_049454155.1 of Blastocatellia bacterium. GTDB lineage: Bacteria > Acidobacteriota > Blastocatellia > RBC074 > RBC074 > CAIOZW01. The sequence goes on along the minus strand of JBMUAP010000176.1, from coordinate 3,438 downwards.
GCTGGTCGTCGTGCCTTTGCTCGTCGCCGCCACCGCCTGGTTTCGGCGAGGTGCGAGAGAGGGCTTTCGACAAGTCCGGACACGGATTGCCCGTCTCAACGCCTTCACGCAGGAGCATCTCTCCGGTGCCCAGGTCGTCCAGCTCTTCAGCCGGGAAGCCCGCACCTTCCGCGAGTTTTCTGCGATCAATGAGGCTCACAAGCAGGCTCATCTCGACACGATCTTCTACTATGCCGTCTTCTATCCCCTCGTCAATCTGATCTCCGCGATCGGTTTGGCCGCCATCGTCTGGTACGGAGGAGGCCAAGTCATCCAACAAGCGATGACGGTCGGGACCCTCGTCGCTTTTCTCCAATACACCCAACGGCTCTGGATGCCGATCCAGGACATCAGTGACAAGTACAACCTCTTTCAAGCCGCCGTGGTGGCGAGTGAGCGGATCTTTCGACTGCTCGACCACCCTGTGGAGATCGCTTCTCCAGCGCACCCAGCCGTCCCTGCGGGAGGTCCCCGCGTCCAAGGCCGGATTGAATTTCGTCACGTCTGGTTTGCCTACCAGGGCGAAGACTGGGTCCTGCGGGATGTTTCGTTGACCGTTGAACCCGGCCAGTCGATCGCCCTGGTGGGCCACACCGGCTCGGGCAAGACGACCATCGCCAACCTGCTCATGCGCTTTTATGACATTCAACGGGGCGAGATTCTTCTCGACGGCGTCGAGATTCGTCAGTGGGATCTCCGCCAGCTTCGGGAAAATTTCGCTGTCGTCCTGCAGGATGTCTTCCTCTTCTCCGGCGATATTGCCGCCAATATCCGCCTCGGAAACGAAGAGATCTCGGACGACCGGATCGCCTGGGCCGCCCGCGAGGTCCGGGCCGACCGCTTCATCGAGGCCCTTCCAGATCGCTACCAGACCCGCGTGCAGGAGCGGGGCGCGGGCTTTTCGGTCGGGCAGAAGCAACTGATCTCCTTCGCCCGGGCCCTCGCTTTTGACCCGCGAATCCTCGTCCTCGACGAGGCGACCTCCAGCATCGACACCGAGACCGAGCAGCTCATCCAACAGGCCATCGATCGGGTGCTGGCCAACCGTACCTCGATCATCATCGCTCACCGACTCTCGACCATTCAACGCGTCGATCAGATCCTTGTTCTCCACAAAGGGGAGATCCGGGAGCGTGGCACTCATCAGGAATTGCTCGCGCTCCAGGGCTTCTACCACAAACTCTATCAGCTGCAATTTCGCGAGCAGGTTGCTCCATTGTCTGGCGCTCACTGATCGCCGCCCGCTTGCAAAGAAAAGACGAAAAGGTGATTTTTGGGTTTGACGGACCCCGGGTGGTTGTGTATATTCTCTTTCTTTGTCGACCGATGCACGATGACCGGTCGCAAGGCTCGGGGAAACTTGTGGAATCAAATGTTGCCCAAGCGTTACCCAGGTACGGTTTGTTGATGCTGTGCCGACGCGGTTCTTGTCTTTGCACCCCTTGATGCTGTCCAACCCTCCCCGGGATTGACAAGCCAGAAAGCCGACTTAGCTCAGTTGGTAGAGCGACTGATTCGTAATCAGTAGGTCGCCGGTTCAAGTCCGGCAGTCGGCTCCAGACTATTAAAATCCGCCGAACTCCTCTGCAATTTCCTCGGATTAATGAATATCTTGACGACATCTACACACAACACACAAACACCTCGAGTGTGATGAGAACGGTCTGACAATCGATTTCGTGGATGCCCCGTCTTGCCTCTCCCAACGGAGAGGTCAGTTGTCCACATGCATCAATTACAACCAAGGAGTTAGCCATCTATGTTGATATCGCGTGAGACGCGTATCTTTGCTGCGAAGGGTGAACGTCGAGAAAGGAGTTCCCGGCGTCTGACACTCCTCATCTGTTTGGCTGCCGCTGTCAGCCTGACGGGGTTATCGAAAGCCTCCGCCTGGTTTGGTGATCTCGGAGGTCGCTGGTCCACGGCATCAGGGGCGGCATCAGGGAAAGAAGGCGGGAACATTGCCAGAGATTCGCGCTCATCGACGCCCCCCCCAACGGCCGCCACAGTCACTGCAGGAGGTTTGACACAGGATCCGGAAGGGAACCCGAACCTCTCTGCTCAGACTTGCACCGTCAATTGCTCAGCGACGGTGCCAGCCACGGCACAACCCAACGCCCAAGTCCTCTTCCAGGCGATGGTTGAAGCCACTGGCTGTACCGCAACTCCCACATTCCGTTGGAACTTCGGGGATGGAACCCCTGTCTCCACCAGCCAAAACGCCAGCCACTCCTACCCGGTCGCTGGAACCTACCAATGGTCCCTTACCGCCAGTGTCGCCAGCGGCTCCAATTTGATCGAGACCGTCGCCGGAGGTCTTGGGGAAGGGAATCCTGCAACACAAGCGACCATTCAAGAAGTTCCGCAACTAGCTCGTGATCCGCTTGGGCGTGGGGTCTACCTGATCGATTCCACCAGTGAGTTCTTTCATCTGCGATTCATTAACACTAGCGACAATGCGGTTACTGTGGCAGGCGTTACCATTGCCCCCCGGGAGATCCGATCCGTGGCGGGGGGGGGGACAAGCCTCAATGACAACATTCCCGCCCAGACTGCTGATTTGGCTGTCGTGACCGGCCTGGCGGTCAGCTCCTCCGGCAACTTGGTCTACCTCCTTAACAACACCGATGGTCTGTTAAGGGTGATTAACGTCTCAAGTGCCCCAGTGACGGTTAATGGGACACCGCTTGGTGTCGGGCAGATTCGCACTCTTTCCAGCGGGCTTGGGCAAGGCGTCAATGGATTAGCCGTGCACCCCTCGACAGGGGAGGTCCACTTGGCGGATGCCACCTCCTCGGTCAACCGCATCTTCAAAGCGAGTGCGAGTGGGACTTTAACCCCGGTGGTCGGCAATGCGGCGGTGACCTCGCCGACGGAGGCATTTGTTCCTGGTGCAGCAACCTCGATCCCTCTGTTGATACCCCGAGCGATCCGCTTTGACACAGCGGGAAACCTTTTTGTTGCCGATACAGGCCACGGGCGCGTCATTCGGGTGGATGGGGCTGGCAACGCGACCCTGGTTCATCAGTTCCCTATTGGGCCGCAGGTGATCAACGCCTTCCCCTCAGGTCTTGCTCATTTTGGCGGAAGCCTCTACTCGGCCAATGGAAATCAGCAGACGATTACTCGTCTCGCCCCCTCTACTGGGGCGACGATTGTCGCGGGTCAAGCTGGGGCTTCTTGCGACTATACGGTGACGAACTGCGGAGATGGGCGCCCCGGAGCACAAGCCGGATTTTCTCTTCTCAGTTCTGCTTCGGTCGTTCCGCTGGCGAGTATCGATGCAGATGGATCGGGAATCTTCATTGCCGATCAAGGGACGACACGCCGCGGCAGGATCCGCTATCTCAATTTGAGTGGGACGGCCGTGACGCTTGCTGGGATCTCGATTCCAGCGGG
>JBMUAP010000175.1:0-6332 GCA_049454155.1 Blastocatellia bacterium | reverse complement strand
TTCTCGGGTTTGACCACGAAAAGCTGACGGTGCGCTTCCAGGGGCGCGATTTCCGCTTGACCGATGTCCATGGGGTCGTCCAGACCGCGCTGCTTGCTTGAGGCGAGCGGCGAGGGAAGAAGGGGCGAGGGGTGAGGGAAGAGGGACGAGGGGGGAGAGGGGCGAGGTGACAAACTTTTGTGATAGCGGATCGGGTATAAACCCGAGATATGGGCGGGGAGCAGCGGACAATCGAGGTCGTCTGGTTCAAGCGTGATCTGCGCTTGATGGACCACCGTCCGCTGGTGGAAGCCGCCGCGCGAGGTCCCGTCCTTCCCCTCTACATCGTCGAGCCGAGCCAAGTCAACGCCCCCGATTTCGATCCTTCGCACTGGACCTTTCTGCGGGAGAGTTTGGTTGAGTTGCGGGAGGGGTTGTCCCGCCTTGGGCAGCCGCTGGTGGTGCGGGTGGGCGAGGTCTTGCCGACGCTGCAATCGCTGGCTGCCACGAGGTCCATCCGCCTCTGGGCGCACGAAGAGACGAGCAACTGGCAAGGCTACCAGCGCGACCGGGCCGTTCGGAGATGGGCGAAGGAGACGGGGATCCCGTTTGAGGAGCTGCCCGCCAACGGGGTGGTGCGCCGGCTGCGGTCACGGGACGAGTGGAGTGAGCATTGGGAAGAGCGGATGCGCGGACCGCTGCTCGCGGCGCCGGGCTCTCTTTCGCCCGTCTCCGGGATCGACCCGGGACCGATTCCAACCCACGCGGAGCTCGGGCTGGCACCTGACTCGCGCCGGCAGTACTTGCAACGCGGGGGACCTTCGCGCGCATCTGCCGTGCTCGAATCGTTTCTGACCGAGCGGGGCGGGGCCTACCGCGGCGGCATTTCGAGCCCGCTCTCGGCGATGTCGGCCTGCTCCCGCTTGAGCCCCTATCTGGCCTGGGGCAACCTCTCGACCCGCCAAGTCGTCCAGGCGACCCGCGCGCGAATCGGCCAAGTCGGGCCGCGCTGGGCCGCCTCCCTCCAAGCCTTCGAGTCCCGCCTCCACTGGCGTTGCCACTTCATCCAGAAGCTCGAGGATCAACCAACGATCGAGTTCACCAACTTCGTTCGCGCTTACGATGGGTTGCGTGAGGGGGAGTTCAATCGCGACGCCTTCACTGCCTGGCAGATGGGAGAGACGGGCTACCCGATGATCGACGCCTGCATGCGGATGCTGCGGGCAACGGGCTGGCTCAACTTTCGGATGCGGTCGATGTTGATGGCCTTTGCCGCCTATGACCTCTGGCTCCACTGGCAGGAGCCGGCCCACCACTTGGCCCGCCTCTTCCTCGACTACGAGCCCGGGATTCACTACCCACAGGTCCAGATGCAGTCGGGGACAGCGGGGCACGCGACCCTTCGTCTCTACAACCCCATCAAGCAGGGGCAGGATCAGGATCCACGAGGGGCCTTTGTCCGCCGCTGGATTCCGGCACTCGCCCGGGTTCCCGACAGCTTCGTCCACGCCCCCTGGCTCTTGCCAGAGGGGCAGCAGGAGTCGCTCGGGTGTCGGATCGGGCGCGACTACCCGGCGCCGATCGTTGACCACGCCCGGGCAGTGGCGCACGCACGGGCGCGGATCGCCCAAGTCCGTCGGAGCCCCGCATTGGCAGCGGAGGTGGCGCGTGTCTTCGAGCGCCACGGCAGTCGCCGGCGGCCGCCGGCTGGGTCCCGTGCACGACGAGGCAGGGCGGGGGCCGCGCCCCCTTCATTGACGGAAGAGCGCCAACTCACCCTCTTCTGAAGCGATGGTTGTAAGGTAGAAAGGCAGATGATGAGTACGATCCCATTTCGCCGCCTGTTTCGACTCGCGCCCGGGGCCGAGGGAACACCCCGCTGGATGTCGTGGGCTCTTCTCGCGGCGGCGGTCTATAACCTCGTCTGGGGCGGCCTGGTGGTCCTCTTTCCCCACGCGCTCTTCGATTGGATGGGGATGGATCGCCCGAACTATCCGGAACTCTGGCAGTGTGTCGGCATGATCGTTGGAGTCTATGGCGTTGGCTATGGGCTGGCGGCGCGCGATCCGTTGACCCACTGGCCGATCGTGCTGGTCGGGCTGCTCGGGAAGATTCTCGGCCCGATCGGTTTCGTCGAGGCGGTCTGGCGCGGGGCGTTCCCGCTGGCGTTCGGGTACAACATCCTCACCAACGATCTGATCTGGTGGGTGCCCTTCGGGGCAATTCTGCTTCGCGCCTGGCGGCAGGCTGCCGTTGAAGAGGAGTGAGGATGACGATCGGGCATTGGATCCTGCTGCTGCACGCGGCGAGCACGCTGGTCATGGTCGGGCTGATCTGGTTCGTGCAGGTCGTGCACTACCCGCTCTTTGAGGCAGTTGGGCGGGAAGGGTTTGCGGCCTATGCACAATCGCACGCCCGGCTCACCTCGTGGGTGGTCATTCCGCCGATGCTCGCCGAGGCGGGGACGGCCGGGTTGTTGCTGCTCGGCCTGCGCCCATCGTCGGTTGGGGTTGGGGCACTCTGGGCGGGAGCTGTGCTGCTGCTCGTCGTGTGGGGCTCGACCTTCTTCCTGCAGGTGCCGCGGCACGGTCAGCTCTCGGCCGGATTTGACGGAGTGGCCCACACCGCTCTGGTGACAACCAATTGGATTCGAACCGTCGCCTGGACCCTGCGGGGAGGCTTGGTTCTCTGGATGGTCGCCGAGACGATGCGGGTCACCGGAAAGGGCCACCCGTGAGCCCACCACGCAAGGGGAACCTCCCGACACGCATCTGCGTGGTGTGCCAGCGCCCCTTTGAGTGGCGACGCAAGTGGCGCGCCGTCTGGGAGGAGGTGCGCTACTGCAGCGACGCCTGTCGGCGACGTCGGTCCTCAGTCTCCAAGCCCGCTCGGCCACCCTCCGGAGAAAGCTCCCCATGAAGCTCAAGACAGACTATCCTGATCGCCAAACGATGATCGACTACCTGCGCGAGCAGTTCCCGGCTGCGGTCGCCCGCTCGCCGGAGGTCGCGCCGATGCGCGGGGCGCGTCGTGCGGCGGAGGCACTGCTGCGACAGATCGACCCCGTTCGCTACGCATCTACCCGCAACCGGATGAACGGGGCAGTCACCCGCCTCTCCGCCTATCTGCGCCACGGCATCATCTCGCTCGCTGAGGTGCGCCACCTCGCCCTCCAGCGCAGTGGGGCCCGCGCGGAAAAGCTGGTCACCGAACTGGGGTGGCGGGACTACTGGCAGCGGGTCTACCGCCGGAGCGGCGCAGGGATCTGGCAGGACCGCGAGTCGGGCAAGACGGGCTGGGCCCCGCGCGACTATGCCGCTGCGCTCCCACCAGAGATCCCAGAGGGGCGCAGTGGTCTCGCCTGCATGGACCACTTCGCGCGGGAGCTGCGGGAAACAGGATACATCCACAACCATGCCCGGATGTGGATCGCCGCCTGGGTCGTCCACTTCCGCCGGATTCGTTGGCAGGCGGGGGCCGCCTGGTTCCTCGAACACCTCCTCGATGGCGATCCCGCCAGCAACAACCTCTCGTGGCAGTGGGTGGCGGGTACCTTCTCGACCAAGCCGTACTATTTCAACCGGGAGAATCTCGAGCGGTTCACCGACGGGGTCCATTGCCGCTCGTGCCGCCTGGCGAGGTCGGGTTGCCCCTTCGAGGGGACATACGAAGATCTGCACGTGCGGCTCTTTCCCCGGGTGCCGCTGCCGGAAGGGGGCAGGCGATGAGCGAACCGTTGATCTGGATTCACGGAGACTGCCTCGACCCATGCAGCCCCGCGCTGCGCCGCTGGCCGAACGCCCGGCGAATCTTCGTCTTCGATGAGGCGATTCTCGATCGTTACCGGGTCAGCTTCAAGCGGATCGTCTTCCTCTACGAGTCACTGCTGGAGATCGAGGGCATCGAGATCCATCGCGGGGAGACAGTCCGGGTGCTGCTCGACGCCGCCGCAGAGACGGGCGTTGTGCGCCTCGTCACGACCGAGAGCGTCGCCCCGGGCTTTCGTCGCACCGTGCGACGCCTCGAGATCGAAGGGCCCCTGCCGGTCGAGGTGATCCCTCCCGATCCGTTCCTTACTCTCGCCCGCGGAGAGGACGACCGGCTCGATCTCAAGCGGTTCAGTCGCTACTGGCAAGCCGTCAAGGGGCGCGCGCTCAGCCTCAACCGCTCCCTCGACGAGCTGATGTGAAGGGATCTTTTCCTCCGCGCGAGAGCGGCGCGGAGCCGATCGACAAGGAGAAACAAGTGGAGATTGAAGGAAGGGTCGCGATCGTCACGGGAGGGGGAACTGGGGGGGGGCGCGCGACGGCGTTGCAACTCGCCGCACGCGGTTGCCACGTGGTCGTCAACTACAGCCGCTCCCGTGCGGAGGCCGAGCAGACGGCGGCCGAGATCGAAGCGCAGGGCGGTCGTGCCCTCCCCGTCCAGGCCGATGTCGCCGAGGACGCCGACTGCCGGGCCCTCGTCCGGACTGCGCTCGACGCCTTTGGGCGGCTCGATATCCTCGTCAACAACGCGGGCACCACCGCCTTCATTCCACACGATGACTTCGAGGCGGTTGCACAGGAAGACTGGCAGCGGATCTTCCAGACCAATGTCGTTGGCGTCTTCCAGTGCGTGCGCGCCGCCCGCGAAGCCCTCCTCGCCTCCGGCAACGGCGAGATCGTCAACGTCTCCAGTGTCGCGGGAATAGCCGCGACCGGCAGCTCCATCCCCTACTGTGCCTCGAAGGCGGCGCTCAACAACCTGACCGTCTCCCTGGCGAGAGTACTTGCGCCGAAGGTGCGGGTCAACGCCGTCGCTCCCGGTCTGATCACCACCCGCTGGCTTGTCCGCGGCCTCGGTGAGGACTACCCGGCCGCCGTCGAGCGGGCCGAGCAGTCGGCCCTCCTCGGTCGCGTCTGTACGCCAGAGGACGTCGCCGCCTACATCGTCCATCTGATTACGGGCCCTGATCTGATCACCGGCCAGATCCTGCCCATCGAAGGGGGTGTCCTCACCGGCCACGGTGGAGGGCTGCGCCGACGCTGAGGTCCACTCTCATCCAGTCGACCAACGTTCGAACTGAAGAAGGGATTGAACCACCGAGACAAAGAGAACACCGAGAAGAAGAGTGGAACTTGGGGCTGGCCAAAAACGGCTGCCAACTGGTCCTTCACTGAATCAAGAGGCTCACGCGAAGCCGCGAAAGCGCGAAGGGGGGGTCAATCGTCTGCTCGACCGCAGCGGACTCAGACATCGATCCTGTCACGTGAAGCGGCGGATCTGCCTATGCCAATTGAGATCGACATCTTCCACTGGCGTGTTCTGCTGCCCGGACTCTGGCGTACCCGGAACTTCCGCCACTCGTCTGAGAACGTCAATCCCCACACCCGGCTGGCCGCCCGAAATCGAGCTGCTCACGCCTCCTGCCCAAACGGGTGAGCCGGCTCTCGATCGGTGGGTCAATAATGTTCTGTTGAACTGAGCGCTCCGCGTAGGTCTCCCTCCAGCTGACTCTCACCGACAACGCCCTCCTTCCTATTGGAAATTCCCTATACTTCCTGAGGTTTTCAGATTCTTTAACCACGGGAGGCATAGCCATGACCGAACTTCGCCAAAAGATGATCGAGTCTCTTCAACTGCGAGGTCTTTCCGAGCGTACACAGGATTCCTGCGTCCGCGCCGTCCGTCAACTGGCAGACCACTAACACAAGTCCCCGGACCTCATCTCGGAGGAAGAGATCCGGCAATACTTTCTCTTTCTCAAAAACGTTAAGCATTGCTCGCGGAGCACAATCGTCCTTGCTCTCCACGGGATCAAGTACTTCTATCGACAAATCCTCTCCCGGGAGATCCCCCTCCTCGATTTCATTCGCCCGCCGCGGGTAAAGAAACTGCCCGTCGTCCTCTTGCCCGAGGAGGTCGGGGTATCCTTCGCCTTGTTCGTCATCCGGTCTATCGCACTTGCCTGATTGTCATCTACTCTTGCGGGCTTCGCCTGTAGGAGGGAATACATCTCCGGGTTCCCGACCTCGACAGCTCGCGCGGCCTGCTTCTTGTTCGCCAAGGCAGGGGTGCCAAGGATCGGCTGGTCCCGTTTCCACATTGGACCCTCGAGCTTCTCCGTCAATTCTGGGGCAGCCATCGTCACCCGCGACTGCTCTTTCCTTCCGGGAGCCCGCCTGACCTCCCCCTGGCCAAGGCTTCCCAGTCGACACGCTTCCCGGGCCGCCCTGGTCGAGAGCGGGCTGCATAAAACCGGCCTCCCTTCAGGCACTTCGTCACAGCTGGGTGACGCATCTGCTGGAGGCCGTTTTCTGCCGACCTCGACTATCTTCCTCTCCGGGTATTGGAATCGGAACCGATTTCGC
>JBMUAP010000174.1:0-6399 GCA_049454155.1 Blastocatellia bacterium | reverse complement strand
TTCCTTGCTTTGAATTGGTCGGATTGGACGGGCTGGCGGCCCGGGGGCGCTGGCTGATCAGGTTGGCGAAGAGTTTATAGGCCCCACCGACTCCTGCTGGAAGCTGGCGGTAGAAGGCATAGCCCGCATAGGTGAAGAGTCCACGTCCGTACTCTGCCTGCAGCATCCCGCCCCGTTGCGGCTCTTGCCCGCGGTCGTGGCATTCGAGCAGCGGGACATAGCGTGGATCCCACTCCCGCCACCACTTCGAGCCCCGCTCCTCGACCCACCCGTCAAAGTCTGCCGGGGTGATCCGGTTGGGCCCAGCAAAGAGCGGATGGTTCGGTTGCAGGATCGTCACCACCGACTCCTCCTCGGAGACCTCCTCTGGATTGCGCCCCATCTGGTAGGGGAATGGCCCGTAGGGAATCTCGTCGAACTCTGGGGTCTGATACTGCCAGATGAGGTTGCCGCCGCGCTCGGCGTATTCGAGCAGCCGCCGGTTATGGGCTTTGAGGTCAGGCCGAACGGCCGAGGCCCGAATCCCGATCAGGATTGCGTCGTAGCCGTCGAGGGGGCTGTTGGCCAAGTCGGCCGCCCCAAGCAGGCTCACCCGGACGCCAATCTGGCGGAGGGCGTCGGGCACCAGATCGCCGACACCCATGACATACCCGACGTGGAGGTTGGCCGGCACACGGACCTCGATCCCACGAATCTCCATGACCGCTGCCCGGTAGAGCGGGCGCGGCTCGAGATCTGGATAAGCGATCATCTGATATCCTTCGCGGTAGGTACGACCGTCGTGCTCAGCGACGGCCTCGATGCGATAGGTCTCTCCTGCCGCGACCTTCGACGTGATCACCTGAAAACGGTAGCTGGCTGTCTCTCCTTCGTGCTTGAAGGTGAAGGGCTGGGAGGCTGGTTCCGTCCGCCATCCAGCCGGGACGGAGAGCCGGACTTGGCCGCTCGTCTCCTCCTTGCGGTTGTGGGAGATGGTCACGGTCACCTCGGTCGTTCCGGTCGTGCCCGGGAGGGCGACTCCGACTCGCGGTGTCATCGACACGTTGAGTGCGGGCGCGACCGTTACCAGCCGCCGCTGCTCCCCATACGGTGCCCGCACGAAGGAGGTCCGCGCCGGTTGTCGATACTCGAACGTCTCCCCTTCGATCGAGTAGCGGTAGACCCCGTGCAGCTCCGGCGCTCCGAAGGGCTCGTGCAACAGCTCGGGCCGATCGATGCGGTAGACGAAATCCCGCAGCTCAGAATCCCTCGACCAGTAGGGGCGTGTCGCCGGCGCATCTTCCGGCACTCGCACCCGGAAATCGTGGCGCTGCGGGCGATTGCGACCCGGCAGTGGTCCCTCCGCCGAGGGGGCGCCCACCTCCCATCCCGCTGGCGCTTCCAAGCGGAGCTGTCCACGCGCCGGTTGCGTCTCCCCTCGGCAGACAACCGTTGCGCTGAGCGTGAAGGCCTCGCCGGGAGTCGTCACTGCGAAGGTCTGTCGCGGTCGCGCCATGAAGCCTCCCGCCGGCGCCGGCCGCTCCGGCTCGACCAATACTTCGAGGCTCAGCCCGAGCGCGAGGTTGACCGCCTCATTCAGCTCCTTCTCCTTGCGTTGCAGCAGAAAGAGGGCCTGTTCGGCCCCCCCATCGTTTGTCGCTGCCGGCGTCAGCGTCGCGACGGCGCGGCGCAGGTGGCGACGTGCGGTGACGAGGTGGCCGGTGATCTCCCACGGAGCCCGTGCGTCAAACCGCCGGAACGCCTCCTCGATCGCTCCTCCCATCCGCGTCAGGTCCTCTCCAAGCGGGAGCGTCGGTGCCAGTCGCGCGAGGTCTGTCAGATTCCCGCCGAGCCCCTCCCTGAGGTTCTGCTCCGGCGCGACCGGACCCACTTTCGACTCGACCAGCCGCAGCGCGGTCGTCGCCGCGCCCGGGGCGGGCCGCGCTTGTCCAACCGACTGTGATCGATGGAGCCCGTATCCCTCCATGGCAATCTCGCGCCAGGAACGCCCCTGCAAGGGATCGAAGCCCCCGACGTCGATCCGCAAGGTCGCCTCTTCGTTGGCGCGCAGGCTGTGGTAGAGCTTCTTGGGCTGCCAGGGGCGAAGTCCGCCCGTCAGTTGCTCCGGAAAGACGGCTGGGTCGCCGGCGGCGTGAAAGGCCTCCCGACTGAGCAGCCCCGCCGCTTGGTGGTTGCCGTGTCCGTCCCGCGCCGCCCCGTGGAAGCGCGACACGATCACCTCCGGGCGGTAGCGCCGAATCGCGTGGACCATGTCCCGCAAGACCACCTCCCGCCCCCAGTGCTCGATCGTCTCGTCGAGCCGTTTGGAGAAGCCGAAATCGGTCACCCGCGTAAACATCTGTGCGTCGATCCCGTAGAAGCGGTTGGCAGCGAGCATCTCCTCCGTGCGGAGAATCCCCAGCGCGTCGTAGAGCTCCGGACCGATCAGGTTTGCCCCGCCCTCTCCCCGGTTGAGGGTCAGCAACCCAGTCCGGACTCCTTCACTCCTCGCCAGCCAGGTCAGCAGCGCCGCGTCCTCGTCGTCTGGATGGGCCGTCGTGTGCAGCACGCTCAACGTCGTTCGCAGCCGCTGGAGCGATTGCCAGACCGCCGCCGCCCCACGATTCGGCGACGCCTCCTGCACTTGAATCGCCTCCCCCTCCGCTGCACCTACCCGGGCCCCGCCGATTCCCACCGGCAATAGCGCTAAGCAGAGGAGTCCCACCGTCCATCTCGACTTCCTTGTCATACCTTGCCCGATCTGTCTCATCAGCTTGCTCTCCCTCTTCCCACTTCGTCTGCGCAGGGGAATCTACTCCCGCAGCCAACCGCGCCGCAACTGCATGGCCTCGGCCGAGGCCCCCTTGGCATCGGTCAAAAGATAGCGATCATGGGGCTTCCGGCCAGCGACGATCGTGAAGGTGCGCCAGACCTCCCGACGAAAGACGCTGAGGGTCACCGTCTGTCCCACCACCAGCTCCTTGAGTCGCCGGGCGGCATTGCCGGCGGCGAGCTTCAGTCCGTTAAGGGCGACCAGCTCATCCCCCGTGTTGAGCCCAGCCTCATAGCCCGGCTGGCCCGCCAGCACGTTGGCGATCAGAGCCCGGTCTCCGGCCATCCGAAGCCGCACCCCGAGGGTCCCTGGCTCCCCTTTGGTGAGGGGCCCCGGCTGCCACCCCTTGGTCAGCTCCAACCCCAAACGCGCCACCACGGGTCCAAAATCGATCTCCTCGACCCCCTCGACGTGTCGCTTCCAGAGCTCGGTCAGGTCCCCACCGGCGACGGCCTCAAAGACCGCCTTGAGTTGCGCCTCCGTAAACCCAGGTCGCGGCAGCCCATGCTCCTGGTAGAGCCGCCGCATGACGTCATCGAGCGAGCGCTCTCCCTTCGTTCGTGCCCGGATCTCCAGATCGAAGAGGAGCCCCAAAATCTGCCCCCGCGTGTAGTAGCTGATCGCCGTGTTGATCGAATTCTCGTCGGGCCGATACTGTTTGACCCACGTGTCGAAGCGCGACGACTCTGCGCTCTGCTTGAGGCGACCCGGTTGCTGATCGTGCCCGGCGAGCGCCCCCGCCAGCGAGCCCAGATAGTCGCTCTTCGAGAGGAATCCGGCACGATGCAGAATCAGTTCGCCGTAATAACTCGTCAGCCCCTCCGCGACCCAGAGAGAGCGCGTATAGTTCTCCCGCTGGTAGTCGAAGGGCCCGAGCGCCAGCGGCCGCAGCCGCTTGACGTTCCAGGTATGGAAGAACTCGTGCGACTCCAGCCCGAGGAATCGCCGGTAGCCCGCCTCCGTGGCCAGGGCATCGGGCGATCCCATGCTGACGTTCGAGTTGAGATGCTCGGTCCCTCCACCGATGCCCGGCTGCAGGAGGATCAGAAACGTGTAGTGATCGTATGGCAGGTCCCCGAAGATCCGTGAGGTCTCCTCGACAATCTTGGCCAGGTCGTTGAGGAATCTCGCTTCGCTCACCGGGAATCGCCCCATGATGGCCACGCGGTGCAGCTTCCCACCGACCGTGAAGGTGAGCAGTCGATGGGTTCCCACCATCGTTGGTGCATCCACCAGCCGGTCATAGTCAGGCGCCGTGAAATACCCGTCGGTGTCCGGCTCGAGCCCCAGCGGAGAGGTTACTCGCCATCCGGTGGGCGCCACGATCTTCAGCCGATGTGGAACCGACTTTGCCTCTGGCACATAGAGAAAGAGGCTCGCCCCGTTGAAGTAGGCGTGATCCGCATCGAGGTGGCTCGTCTGGGTCGCCAGTTCATTGGCGTAGATCCGGTAGAAGACTTCAACCGTCCCGCTTCCCCCCGTGGTCACCCGCCACGTCGACTTGTCGATCTTCTCCCAGCGCAGGGGGCGACCCGCCGCGTCACTCGCACGAAAATCCTGGAGATGGCGCGCATATTCGCGCTGCAGGTAGGAACCCGGGGTCCACGTCGGCAGCTGCAGGTCGAGCGTCGGCACGGCGGCTCTTCCCACCTTCATCGTCACTTCAAAGAGGTGGGTGTGTGGTGCAGGGAAGGCGAGCTGGTACTCAATCTCGAGTGGTCGCGGCGCCTGCGTCGCCAGAGCGGCGCTTGCCGCCACCATCACCAGCCCCAGCAGGACCAAGCCCCTTCTTCCTCTTCCGATCCAGATCTGTCCACTCCCCATGACGTCTCTCTCCTCTGTTGCGCCAATCTCTTCGCTCCCCACCGATGAGGATCGACCCGTCAGTGGGTCTTGCTCGCGTCGGATGGGCTCCTGAAACCGGGTCAAGATAGCACGAACCACCCATTTGCGCACCTCTTCCTCCATTGGCCCGTTCGGCGATTCGTGCTACAAATCAGAACCATGGAAGAAGAACGCACGAGGCGATCGATGAGAAGATCGGAGATCACGCCCGAGCAGATTCTGCTTGGCTATCGGGCGGGATACTTCCCGATGGCGCGAGGTCTCGATGGCCGGATCGAGTGGTTTCTCGCGGAGCCCCGCACCATTCTTCCCCTCGATGATCGCTTCCGTCTCCGCCGCTCCCTGCGGCAGACCATGCGCCGGCTCCCCTATCAGATCCACGTCAACCGTGCTTTCACGGAGGTCATCCGCGCTTGCGCCCGGCACGGTCAGGTCTCCTCCCGGGAAGTCTGGTTGAGTGAGGAGATGATCGCCCTCTACACCGAACTCCATCACCGAAGACTGGCCCACTCGGTCGAGGTCTGGACCGCTGAGGGGCTCGTCGGGGGACTCTATGGGGTCTCCCTCCGCTCCGCCTTCTTCGGCGAATCGATGTTCAGCCGCGTCTCCTCCGCCTCCCACCTCGCCCTCGTCGCCCTTGTCGAGCGCTTGCGCGTGCGCCACTACCGCCTCCTCGATGTCCAGATGCGCACCCCCCACATTGGCCACTTCGGTGCCATCGATCTGACGCACAGTGACTATCTCGAACAGCTCGACTTCGCGCTTGAGGCCGATGCCGTCTTTGATGAGGGGCCCGACTCGTCCCCCTCGCTCTTTCCACCATGAATCTTGTAAAATGACATCTGTTTGCGTAAGAGGAAGGAGAGAGGCACCGATCCATTGATTCCTCTCGCATCCACGAATCATGCGGCACCCAGCTCGAATCCACGCTCTTGATCACCGCGATGCGCGGACCCGGAGGTAACTGTATGTCAAATTCCAATTACTACTACCATCAGCGAGCCGACTTGGCCACCCAGCTCCGCACCGATCTGGAGTCGATGCGGGGCATCGTCTCGTCGGTCCTGATCGGCCTTCTCTTACT
Source organism: Blastocatellia bacterium (assembly GCA_049454155.1). GTDB lineage: Bacteria > Acidobacteriota > Blastocatellia > RBC074 > RBC074 > CAIOZW01. The sequence continues at coordinate 658 of JBMUAP010000174.1, read as the reverse complement.
GCTCGCCGGAACTCGCCTGCTTCCCGTGGAGGGCACTCCGCTGACCGCCAAAGTGCTCTGCCTCCTTTCGTTGACGATTGCCACCGCGGGAATTGGGGCTTATGCCGGTCGCCGCATTCGCGGCTGGCTGCCGATGATCGGCCTCCTCATCCTCTCGATCATCGGGATGATGATCGTCCGCGCAGCTGGCGATGGCCTCCTCGCGATCGGCTTGCTGACCGGGTGGGGCTTTCTCAACGGGATGATGCTGGGTCCATTGGTGGGGCTCGCCATCGCCGAACAGGGGCCGGGAATCGTTCTCCAGTCGTTGACGGGAACGACCGGCGTCATGCTCCTCGCGGGGGCGTTCACCACCCTCACCGGGTTCGATGCGAGCAGCCTTGCCCCCCTTCTGATGGTCGGGGTGATCGGCCTGCTCGTCGTCGGGCTGGTTCGCATCTTTGTCCGCTTCTCCCGAACGGTCAACCTGCTCTACTCGGCGATTGGAATGCTGGTCTTCTCCGGCTTCTTCCTCTTCCACTTCTTCCGTATGGAACGCAGCGAGAATACCTGGGAGCGGGCGATCGATCTGACGATCAGCCTTTATCTCACTTTTGCCAACTTCTTTGCCTTTCTCCTCCAGTTTCTCCTCAACACACGGCGCCGGTAATCGCTCCGT
>JBMUAP010000173.1:0-6447 GCA_049454155.1 Blastocatellia bacterium | reverse complement strand
GGTCTGACGGTGAGTTGGGAGAGGCGGCCCGCATTCTGACCGCCCTCGGATGTCGTGTCGAATCTGGTACGGAGGAGTTGGTGGCCATGCCACCCAGTTGGCGGATTGATCTGCGGATCGAGGAGGACCTCATCGAAGAGGTCGTCCGGGTCGTCGGATATGATCAGCTCGCGACGAGCCTGCCCGGGAGCGCCGGTGCTGGATCCTATCTCTCCGGTGAGGTCGAGCGGCGCGCGGTTCGCCAACTCTTGACGGCGGCCGGTTACTCCGAGGCGATCAGCTTCAGCTTTGTCAATGCGGCGCTTGATATGGTCTACAGCCCCGCTGGGGAGCCTGAGCGACTGCAGCTACTCGACCCGATCGACGAGACCCAATCGCATATGCGAACGACGCTGCTTGGGGGGCTGCTGCGTGCTCTCGAGCACAATCTTCGACACGGAACGCGCAACATCCGCCTCTTCGAGATCGGCAAGTGCTTTCTCGCCGGAGGTGGTGAGGAGGGGCGCCCAGCGGAGATCGAGCGGCTCGCCCTGGTCGCGACTGGCGCGGCAGATGAGCGGGACTGGCAGAACGCCTCGGCCCGGCTCGACTTTTATGATTTGAAGGGAGTGCTCACGGCGATTCCTGAGCAGTTGGCCCGTGGTCCCTTCGAGATCATCCCGGACACCACCAGACCTTGGTTGCATCCGGGACGTTCGGCAGAGGTCCGGCTGGCCGATGGCACGACCGTTGGCTTTCTCGGGCAGCTCCATCCACGCTTGGCAGCTCCCTTCAAGTTGGTTCGGCAACCGATTCTCTTGGCCGAACTCGATCTCGCCCGTCTCCTTGCCAGTCCTCGTCTGGAGTCTCGCTACCAACCGCTGCCGAAGTATCCGACGGTCGTGCGGGATTTGGCCCTCTTGATCGAGCGAGCCATTCCGTATCGGCAGATCGAGGAGGCGATTCGTGCGCTGGATCTTCCTCACTTGGTGGGGATCCGCCTCTTCGATCGCTATGAGGGCAGGGAGTTACCGCCGACTCACCACTCTCTGGCAATCACGCTTCGCTATCAGGCACTCGATCGTACGTTGACCGATGAGGAGATTGCCGAGTCCCAATCTCGTCTGGTCGACTGTCTGGTCCAGCAATTTGCTGCGGTGCTGCGCTAGGAGAAGAGCCGCGATGACCACTGGGACGGTATCAAGCGAATCACGCGCAGTGTTGGAGGCGATGGAGGCGCTCGAACACAAGATTGCCCAGGCGGTCGAGGTCACCCAGGCTCTGCGGGAGGAGCGGACGCTGCTGCGCAAGGAGATCGCCGGCTTGCATCTGCAGCTCGACACGCTCGCCGAGGAGAAGAGGCAACTCGAGCGCCGGATCGACGCCTTGATCAGTGGGCGACGTGCGCTGCGCGATCGTGTCGAGGCGATTCTCGATGCCATTGCCACGCTTGAACTGGAGGCCGAGTCGGTTGGCAAGTAGCCTCCGTCCTTTGGACCGATTCGCCCGGAAAGGGGCTGCCCCGTGGACAATTCCCGTCAGATCGTCACCGTCCGGATCTTCAACCAGACTTACTCGATTCGTGCGCAAGACGGTCGGGAAGAGGGAAGTGCAGAGCGGACAGAGGCACTCGCGGCCCTGGTCGATGCTCGCATGCAGGAGATTGCCAAGGAGGCAATGACGGCCGATACGCTCAAGGTCGCGATTTTGGCAGCGCTTCACTTGGCTGATCAGCTTGACCGGGCCGAGGCCCGGCATCGGGAGACACTGGCCCAGTTGTCTGTTTCCCAATCGAATTGTGAGCGAGCTTTAGACGAGATTGTCGAATAGGACCAACAGGACAGACAGGACCAGCAGAATAACCTGGGATCAATCGTGCCGATGGGTCCTATCCCTCCTGTTCCCCTACAAGGAAAAGAACCGCATGCAAACACGCCAAGCAGGACACAAATATCTCATTGCGCTAGCTGGACTGGTTTTGTTGGTGGTCTGGCAGGGGGGCCCGGAACCTGTCACTGCGCAGCAGCCCCGTCGGACGGCTACCGCCAAAGCCGCTCCCGATCTTGGCAATGTCGGGGGGATTACCGCGGCGCAGCTGCGAGACTACCTCTTCTTTGTCGCCTCCGATGAGATGGAGGGGAGAGATACTCCCTCGCGAGGGCTGGATCTGACGGCCAAGTTTCTGGCGCTCCAACTCTCCCGCTGGGGATTTCGTGGAGCGGGTGATGAGAGTGGCTTTTTGCAACGATTCCCTCTCAACAGTCGTCGCGTCGAACCAGGACAGACCAAGGCAACCTGGAATGGCGAAACGTTGGTGCTCGGGACGGACTACCTCGCACGGCCCATTCCTGGCCAATCTGAAGGTCCACTCGTCTTCGTCGGTCACGGCGTGATGGTCAAGGCCAAGGGGATCAATCCCTACTCTGGGGTGGAAGTCCGGGACAAGGTTCTCCTCGTGGCAGACGGTCTGCCAAAAGGGGTAACTCGACGTGACCTGCGTGGGAAGCTCGGGGAAGACTATGACCTGCCAGAGACCTACGCCCAGCGGAATGGCGCCCGGGGCATCGTCATTCTGCCAGGCTCGATGGCGCTCAATACTTGGACGATGCGCCATCAACAATCGCTGACCGCCTCTCGACCTGTGCCGCCGCTTGGGACGAACCGGAACCAGACGGTTCCGACGATCGTTCTCTCCGAGAAGATCGCCCGGGCCCTCCTCGAAGGAGAGCCGCTAGATTTCGATTCCCTCCGTCGGCAGATGGCTGGCGAAGGGGTGACCTCCTCCGCGTTCTCGCTCTCCCCCGGCAAGCAGGTCCCCTTTGACATTGGCGTTGAGGTGACCACCCAACACACGCAGAACGTCGTCGCTCTCCTCGAAGGAAGTGACCCGCTGCTGCGACAGGAGTATGTCGCGGTCGGGGCTCACTATGACCACGTCGGGATTGGCTCCCCTACGGCGACAGGCGACAAGATCTACAATGGCGCCGATGATGATGGATCCGGGACCGTCGCTGTCTTGGCGATCGCCGAGGCACTGGCCAAGGGGCCCAAACCCAAACGTTCCATCCTCCTTGTCTGGCACGCAGGTGAGGAGAAGGGCCTCTGGGGCTCGGAATGGATCACCGATCACCCCGTCGTTCCCCTCGACAAGATCATTGTTCAACTCAATATCGACATGATCGGGCGCAGCAAATTACCCACGGACACCAATCCGCGCAATGCCAATCTCACCGGCCCGAATGAGATCTACGTCATTGGCTCAAAGATGATGAGTACGGACCTCGGCCTCCTTAGCGAAAAGGTCAATCAGTCGTACCTCAATCTTCGCTTCAACTACAAGTACGATGACCCCAGCGATCCGGAACGTCTCTTCTTCCGGAGTGACCACTTCAACTACGCCCGGAAGGGAATCCCGATCATCTTCTACTTAGATGGCGTTCACGAAGACTACCACCAGGCGACAGACCACGCCGATAAGATCGACTACGAGAAGATGGAGAAGGTCACCCGCACGATCTTCGCCAAGATGTGGACCCTGGCGAATCAGTCGGCTCGCCCCCGAGTCGACAAGCAACTCCCCGCGCAGCTCGCCGGGCAGTAGCCGTCAGGCTCTGCCTTGGCCACGGAAGCGGCGTGCGCTGACCACGATGAAAAAGACGGCCATCATCGAGAGGATGAGGGTTGGGCGCCAGAGCACGGAGAAGTCTGCCCCGCGCAGGATGATGCCGCGAAAGATGGCGATCAGGTAGGTCGTCGGGATGAACCGGCTGACCCATTGGAAGAAGACGGGCATGGTTTCAATGGGGAAGATGTAGCCGGAGAGGAAGATCGAGGGAAGCATGGTCCCGAAGGCTGCCTGGATGGCCTCCTGTTGTGACTGGGCGCGGGTCGAGATCAGCAGCCCCAAGCCGAGCATGGCCAGCAGAAAGGGAATGACCAGCAACAACAGCAAGAGCAAACTCCCGCGAATCGGAATCTGAAAGACCCAACGCAAGAAGGTGAGCATGATCGCCAGCTCGACATAGGCCACGAAGGCGTAAGGCGCAATCTTCCCGATCATCAAGCCGATCGGATGGACCGGCGTCATGTAGAGCTGCTCGAGGGTGCCACGCTCCCGCTCGCGAACGATGGCGAGGGCCGTCAGCATGACGGTCATGATCTGGATCAGGACGGCGAGCATTCCCGGAATGAGGAAGTTCGCCGAGCGTGAATCGGGATTGAAGAGGATCTTGGGGCGAGCCTCGACCGGGAGGGACTGGCGTTGCGCGGTGACCGGGCGGGCGCGTTCGATCGATTCCCGGAGGGCGATGGCGTTGGCGACATTGAGGGCCTGATTGGCGACCGAGGATTCAGAGCCATCGACGAGGACGAGAAAGCTGGCCGAATCGCCCGCCAGCAGCCGTCGCGAGTAATGCGCCGGGATGTGCAGCCCGACGCGGGCGGTTCCATCGATGATCGCTTGGTTGAGCGCCTCTTCCGTCTCGACGGTGAGGACGATCTCGAAGTCGTCCGAGTTGACAAAACGATCGAGAAGTCGCCGACTCTCCTGTGTTCGGGCTCCATCGAGCACGACCGTCCGCATATTCCGGACATTGGTGTCGATGGCGAAACCGATCATGAACATCTGGAGAAGGGGGATGAGGACAGTTACGAAGAGAGCCATTGGGTCCCGGCGGATGTGAATCGCCTCTTTCCGGAGCACGGGGAGCGCACCCCGGAAGGGGTTTCCTCGTTGGTGACCTGCCATTGCTTGTCCGTCGGGTGGCAACCGATCACTCCTCATCGCTCTCCTTCTTGCGTGCCTCGGTCAGCGTCACAAAGACATCCTCGAGAGTTGGGTGGATGCGGCGCACCCGGGCAGTTGTAAAGCCTGCAGCGTGCAGATCCGTTTCGACCCGATCCTGTCCGGCAGCAGACTCCAACAGAAGATGGATCGATTGACCGAAGATGGTCGCCGCGCGGGTGTAGGGTTGGCGTTTGATCCAGCCGAGAGCCTGCGCGGTCGCGGTCGTTTCGATCTCCAAGCGGCAGGTTCCAGGCGGACTGACCTCGGGGAGGCGTTTCAACTCGTCGGGTGTACCATTGGCGATCAACTGGGAGAGGTAGATGTAGCCAACCCGACCGCATCGTTCCGCCTCGTCCATATAGTGAGTCGTCACAAAGAAGGTGACTCCCTCGCCAGAGAGGCGAAAGAGAAGATCCCAGAGGTCGCGGCGCGCAACCGGGTCAATGCCGGCAGTCGGTTCATCGAGAAAGAGCAGCTGGGGTTGATGAATGAAGGCGCAGGCAAGGGCGAGCCGCTGCTTCCAGCCGCCGGAGAGCCGCCCCGCCCGTCGATCGAGGTAGGGCCCGAGGTGGGTCATTTCGATGACCGACTCCTTCCGTTCCCGCATCCGTGATCCCGACAGGCCATAGATCCCCGCGTAAAAGTCGATGTTCTCGGTGACCGTCAAGTCCTGGTAGAGGCTGAAATTCTGGGACATGTAGCCGACTTGCTGCCGGATCGCATCATTCTCTCGAACGCAATCAAAACCAAGCACTTGTGCGGATCCTGCTGCGGGTCGAATCAGACCGCAGAGGGATTTGATGAGCGTGGTCTTTCCCGAACCATTGGGGCCGAGAAACCCGTAAATTTCGCCACGCTCGACGGTCAGGGAGACGTGGTCGACTGCGGTGAAGGCGCCAAAACGAATGGTGAGGTCTTGGGTCCTGATCGCGGTAGTCACGGTCTGCTTCCCCCCAGGTTTGGTTGCAGCGGGATCTCGACATCGGCGGCCATCCCGGCTTTGAGCGTGCCGTCCAGTTGGAGGAGGCGAACTTTGACACCGAAGACCTGGTGGTTGCGCTCGTCGCGGCTCTGGATATTGCGGGGGGTGAACTCTCCCTGGCTGTTGATCTGCTCGATCTGGCCGGGGAAACGTCGACCTTCCAAGCTATCCACAAGGATTTCGACGGATTGGCCGACCCTGACCAGTCCGAGGCTCGGTTCCGGGAGGTAGACACGAATCCAGGTCTGATCCGGTTCGAGGAGGCGGGCAACGACTTGGCCAGGTTGGAGAAGATCACCAGGCCGAACCGGGAGGACTTCGACGCGGGCTCGAACGGGTGCCGTGACCTGCCCCTCCTCCAGTTGGACACGAATCTGTGCGGCGCGCGCTTCCGCTTCCGTCAATTGAGCGCGTGCTTCGCGAATCTCCTCTGACCGGGGCCCGGTGCGCACGAGCCGTTCGGCCTCCCGCGCCTGTTGATACCGCTCGGCTGCCGCGCGCAGCTCCTCCGGCCGCGCCCCGTTGCGAAGGAGCGTCAGTCGGTTCTCCTCGAGGCGTCGTCGGGCTGTCGCCTGATCGAGCCGGAAACGGGCCGCATCGAACTCCTGTTGCGAGATATCCCCACTCCGGTGGAGCCGTTCGAGCCGCATGAAAGTTGCCCTGGCGCTGGCCAACTCGGCCTCGCTCGCCGCGAGTGCTG
>JBMUAP010000172.1:0-6469 GCA_049454155.1 Blastocatellia bacterium | reverse complement strand
GTGCTCCTCTCTTGTGCAGAAAGTCTGGAGATGAATCGGGGAATGATCTTGGTCCAGTGGAATCCCCTTGCAACGGGGCCGATTGTGCGTCATCTCTCGAGGATTGCCAAGTCTGCCCAAGGGCTCCCCTTCCGTTTGTGAAGCAGAGACACGGCTTGACCGTAACGGAGTCCCCCGTTATATTGCTCTCGGTTCATCGCGGGGATGTGGCGGAACCGGTAGACGCGCGGGTCTCAAAAACCCGTTACCGAAAGGTAGTGTGGGTTCGATTCCCACCGTCCCCATTATTGTTTGTTCAACTTTGTTGTCCCACAGTGTTCCACGCGACCTCCTACCTCGTCTCTTCCTTCCATCCTGACGCCCATTGTGGATTAAGACGGTCTCCCTTTCTGCCATCGATCAGGCGCGATCGGTTGCCGATTTGAAGCTATGCAAGGTCTTGATGTACTGGGCCCGCTCGAACTGCGCGGGGTCGGGGCAGTTGCGCTGGCTCATGCTGCCCTGCATCTGCTCGATCGAGTCGTACTCGTGCTCGGTCATCCAATCGACCATCTCCCGCTCGATCGTCCGGATGTACTCAATCCCGTGGCGATAGAGCGTCGAGCAGAGCATCGTCACGTCGGCCCCCGCCATGACCATCTTCAGCACGTCCTGGGAGGTGTGAATCCCGCTGGTCGCGGCGAGGCTCGTCCCCACCCGTCCGTGGAGCAGGGCGATCCACCGCATCGGTAGCCGGAGCGCCATCGGCGTGCTGAGGATGATGTGCGGTTGTACCTCCAACTGCTCGAGATTGATGTCTGGCTGGTAGAAGCGATTGAAGAGGACCAGCCCATCGGCCCCCGCTTCCGCGAGCCGCCGGGCCATATAGGCCATGTTGCTGAAGAAAGGGCTCAGCTTGACGGCCACGGGAATGCGGACCTCTGCCTTGACCTGTTTGAGGATCTCCAAGCAGGCCTCTTCGACTTCCGCGCCAGTTCGGTAGGCATCGGTGGGAATGGAGTAGATGTTGAGTTCCAGGGCGTCCGCCCCGGCCGCTTCAATCTGGCGGGCGTAGGCGGTCCAGCCACCCGCCGTACTCCCATTGAGGCTGCCAATGATCGGGGTCTCGACCGCCTCCTTTGCCCGTCGAATGTGATCGAGATATCCTTCCGGGCCGAGGCGGAATTCGCTGGCAGAGGGGAAATAGGTCAAGGCCTCGGCAAAGCTCTCTGTCCCGTGTGTCAGATGGTGTTCGAGTTCCTGCGATTCCCGGGTCAACTGCTCCTCGAAGAGCGAATAGAGGACGATGGCAGCGGCGCCGGCGTCCTCCATCCTTCGAATGGCGTCGAGCCCCTCCGAGAGGGGCGATGCGGAGACTACCAGCGGGGTGCGCAACCGCATTCCCAGATATGTCGTCTTGAGGTCCATTTTGCCTCCCGAGCGGCCTCTTGGGCAGATCTCCTCCCGTGGCCACTACTCTTGCCCTGCCTCGTGCGGCTGCCCCTTCCGCGAGGCGAGAAATTCGTACTGCTGCCACCGGTCGTAGACTGCCTGCTGGGCCGCAGCAAGCATCGTCCGCGCCTCTCCCGGATGGCTCTGCGTCAGCATCTTGAAGCGGTTCTCCCGGTACATGTAGTCCTCAAGTGGAATCTTGGGCGTGCGGGAATCGAGTTGCAGGGGGTTCTCTCCGCGTTGGGCCCGCTCTGGATGGTAGCGGTAAAGGAGCCATTGCCCTGCGTCGACCGCCGCCTTCTGGTTCTGCATCCCGGTCGTCATGTTGATCCCGTGGGCGATGCAATGGCTGTAGGCGATGATCAGCGAGGGGCCGTCGTAGGCCTCTGCTTCAAGAAAGGCCTTGAGCGTATGCTCGTCGCGCGCGCCCATGGCAACGCTGGCGACATAGACGTTCCCGTACGTCATGGCGATCAGTCCGAGGTCTTTCTTTCCCGCCGGCTTGCCGGCGGCCGCGAACTTGGCGACCGCCGCGCGAGGAGTCGCCTTCGACATCTGCCCGCCAGTATTCGAATAGACTTCGGTATCGAGGACGAGAATGTTGACGTTCCGCCCGCTCGCCAGCACGTGGTCGAGGCCGCCAAAGCCGATGTCGTAGGCCCAGCCATCCCCACCAATGATCCAGACGCTCTTACGAACCAGCACGTCAGCCAGGGAGAGGAGCTGCTTGGCCTCGGGGCCCTCTTCCCGATTGAGCCGCTGCCGGAGCAGGGCGACCCGTTCTCGCTGTTCGTAGATCCCCGCCTCGTCCCGCTGGTCGGCGGTCAGCAACTGCTCTGCGAGTTCCTCGCCGATCGTCGCGGCCAGACGACGGACCAGTTCACGGGCAAACTCCTGCTGCTTGTCGAGTGAGAGGCGATAGCCCAAGCCGAACTCGGCGTTGTCCTCGAAGAGGGAGTTCGACCAGGCGGGACCGCGCCCGGCGGCGTCGACCGTGTATGGGGTCGTCGGCAAGTTGCCACCATAGATCGATGAGCAGCCCGTCGCGTTGGCGATCAGCATCCGATCCCCGAAGAGCTGGGTCGCGAGCTTGATGTAGGGGGTCTCACCGCAGCCGGCACAGGCTCCCGAAAACTCGAAGAGCGGCTGCTGAATCTGCTGCTGCCGGATGCTGCCCACCTTGAGCTGCCGTCGGTCCTGTTCGGGCAACGTCAGAAAAAAGTCCCAGTTGCGCCGCTCCGCTTCGCGCAGCGGTGGCTGGGGAACCATCTGGATCGCTTTGAAGCGGGGTTGCGATTTGTTCTTGGCGGGACAGACATCGACACAGATTCCGCACCCGGTGCAGTCCTCCGGCGCCACTTGGATCGTGTATTGCAACCCGGCCCACTCCCGATCTTTGGCCGGCGTCGCTCGAAAAGTCTCGGGTGCCGTGGCCAGGCAGGCCTCGTCATAGACCTTGATGCGAATGACGCTGTGCGGGCAGACCATGGCGCACTTGCCACACTGGATGCAGACGTCTGGATCCCAGGCCGGGATCTCCTGCGCCAAGTTGCGCTTCTCCCACTGGGCGGTTCCCGTCGGAAAGGTGCCATCGACCGGCAGTGCGCTGACCGGCAGTTGGTTGCCGGTTCCCGCAATCATTGGGCCAAGCACCGCCCGAACAAACGGAGGGGCCTCGGCGGAGACGGGGGCGACCCTCTCCGTTCGGCTGGTCGCGACCGCCGGGACCGGGACCTCGAAGAGGTGAGCGAGGGTCTCGTCGACCGCTGCCAGGTTGCGGGCGACCACCTCGTCGCCTTTGCGCTGGTAGGTCTTGACGATCGCCCGCTTGATCTGGGCGATTGCCTCCTCCCGTGGCAAAACACCGGAGAGAGCGAAGAAGCAGACCTGCATGATCGTATTGATCCGCCCCGCCATCCCCGCCTGTCTGGCAACGGCCGTCGCGTCGATGACGTGGAAGCGAATCCGCCGCTCGATCATCCGCTCCTGCATGGCCCGTGGAAGCCGATCCCACACGAGCTCTGGAAGATCCGGGGTGTTGAGCAGAAACGTTCCCCCCTCCACCAGGGGACTGACCATGTCGTACCGTTCGAGAAAGATGGGTTGATGGCACGCGGAGAAGTTGGCCTCCGTGATGAGATAGGTCGAATGAATCGGGTGTGGTCCAAAGCGGAGATGGGAGATCGTCATCGCGCCCGACTTCTTCGAATCGTAGACGAAGTAGCCCTGCGCGTGAAAATCCGTATTCTCTCCAATGATCTTGATCGAGTTCTTGTTGGCGCCAACCGTTCCATCAGCGCCCAGTCCGTAGAAGAGCGCACGGACAACCTCCGGCGGCTCGGTCGAAAAATGCGGATCGTAGGGGAGGCTGCTCCCGGTGACGTCATCCTCGATCCCGATGGTGAAGTGGTTGCGCAACACCGGTTCAGCGAGATGATCGAAGATTCCTTTGATCATCGCCGGCGTAAACTCTTTCGACGAGAGCCCGTAGCGACCGCCAATGACGCGAGGCAAGGTGCGCGGCGCTCGCCCCCCGATCTCCTGCTCCTCGGCAAAAACCTCATGCAGGGCCGCAACACAGTCGAGATAGAGCGGCTCCCCAGCGCTCCCCGGCTCCTTCGTCCGGTCGAGCACGGCAATCCGGCGTACCGTCGAGGGGAGGGCGGCGACAAACCGCTGGGCGTCGAACGGCCGATAGAGCCGGACCTTGACCACTCCCACCTTCTCCCCCGCCGCCGTCAGTGCCTCGACTGTCTCGCGTACTGCCTCCGCTCCGGACCCCATCAAGACGACGACCCGTTCCGCGTCCGGTGCTCCCTCGTACTCGAAAAGATGGTACTGACGACCCGTCCGCTCCGCCAGCCGGTCCATCGCACGCTGTGTCAGATCGGGACACGCAAGGTAGAAAGGATTGACCGTCTCCCGCGCCTGGAAGTAGACATCGGGATTTTGCGCGGTTCCCCGCAGAACCGGCCGGTCCGGCGAGAGCGCCCGCGCGCGATGGGCAAAGACCCGCTCTGGGTCGATCATCGCCCGCATGTCCTCTTCGGTCAGCATCTCCACCTTCATCACCTCGTGCGACGTCCGAAACCCGTCGAAAAAGTGGAGAAAGGGAAGGCGTGACTCCAAGGTCGCCGCCTGGGCGATGAGGGCCATGTCCATGGCCTCTTGAACCGAAGAGGAGCAGAGCATGGCCCACCCTGTCGCCCGTGCCGCCATGACATCGCTGTGATCGCCAAAGATCGAGAGGCCTTGCGCCGCCAGCGAGCGGGCCGCCACGTGAAAGACCGTCGACGTCAGCTCCCCCGCGATCTTGTACATGTTCGGGATCATCAGCAGGAGGCCCTGTGAAGCGGTAAAGGTCGTCGTCAAGGAGCCCGTCTGCAAGGCCCCATGAACAGCCCCCGCCGCACCGCCTTCGCTCTGCATCTCGACTACGGACGGAATCGTCCCCCAGAGATTGGCAACCCGCTCCGTTGACCAAGCGTCGGAGAACTCCCCCATCGGCGAAGACGGCGTGATCGGATAGATGCAGATCACCTCGTTGACCCGATAGGCGACATGGGCTACCGCCTCGTTCCCGTCGATCGTCTTGCGTACTCTCACCATGCCGTCCTCTCTTTCGGGTCTTCGGGTCTTCGGGCGTTGTGGGGGCCTTTCCAGCCGTCTCGGCCTGTTTCCCCTGCTCCCTTCCCAGCACCCGCCTCTCCAGAAACGAGGGGAATTGCAAACCCTATTCCAGAATGGAACGACCCGTTCCCCAAGACGGTCCGAATCCGTTGCCTTCAAGTCAACCCATTGTCAGAGGCAGCACTTGTGGTACCGCCCCCCCTTCGACCGGGAAGCAGGGGTAGCCGGAGACAGCAGGTGAAGACGAGGGATCGTGGGGAATGATCCGCAGCCAAGCTGGGTTTGAGGAACAAGGACAGGAAATTTCCCCAACGCGGGCCAGGGTCAGGGAGCGTAAATCAGTCGAAGAGGGAGGGTTGGCGGAGCGGGTCTGCGGTCTCTGTCTCAGGTAGCGGGGCAGTCGAATCAGGAGGGAGGATCTCGATCACGTCCCCCGGACGGACCGATCCACTCCGCAGGACACGGGCCAACTGGCCACATCGTCCGTAAAGCCGCTTGGGCAGGCGATGGTCGATCCGGGTAATCGATCGGCAAGGCTGACGCGCCTCGGTAATCTCCAGTTCGGCTGTCCCAATCCGGAGGCGCATCCCGGGGCGGAGCTGGTCCAGCGCGAGGTGGTCTGTAAAGAGGTTGGCGCTCAAGCGGTCAGCCGGCATGGGCAGGCCTTCCGCGAGCAGCTCTCGCCGAACCTCCTCAGCGAAGAGGCTGACCTGTCGGTGAGGATCCCGGCCAGCGTGGCGATCTCCACGCAAGCCGTACGCCGCGATCAACTCGGCCTCGGTCACGGCCACCTTGCCCTCACCCTTTCGTTCGCCAAGGTGAATGCGGAGGAGTACCGGCCTGCCCAATGGCCTCTCCTCTGCGTCGGGTCGCTTGTCTGGATTGCACAACTCCCGCCCCCCAAAACTGTGGCCGCCTCAGTAGGCGGCCACTTCGCGAATCGCCCGCAGGAGATCCTCTGTCTGAGGCAGGATCGCATCTTCCACCTCGGGAGCATAGGCGACAAAACAGTCGAGGGCCGCCACCCGCCGCACCGGGGCATCGAGATCAGCAAAAAGCTCGGAGGAGATTCGTGCCGCCAACTCGGCACCATAGCCCCACGAGAAGGGATCCTCATAGGCAACGATCGCGCGGCTCGTCTTCTTGACGCTCCGTTCAATTGCGTGCCAATCGTAGGGGCTGAGGGTCCGCAGGTCGATCACCTCGACCTGGAGTCCCGCCTGGTCCGCCGCTTGGTTCGCCGCGACCACCGACCGTTGGCCCAGTGCTCCGTAGGTGATGATCGTCAGATCGCGCCCCTCCCGAACAACCTTCGCCTTCCCGAACGGAATCGAAAAGTCCGCTCCCGGATGTGGACTCTTATTGTACGTCTGACGGTAGAGGTGCTTGTGTTCGAGGAAGAGGACGG
>JBMUAP010000171.1:0-6494 GCA_049454155.1 Blastocatellia bacterium | reverse complement strand
GGGCAAGATACTCTCCGGTCGTGCGCCACGGCCAGTCGATTCTCTCGGGCGTCATCCACCCGTGGAGGGACCGCAGGAGTGACTCCCCGTCTCCTCGTCGCGATCTCTCCCTTGCGGATCCAAGGGGAGCACACCCCAGCCCACAATTCCCGATCAGGAGGGTGGTGATCCCCTGGCTCAATTTTCCGCGCAACAGCTCCGCTTGCCGTGATGGTGGGAGGGGAACAATCAGATCTGCGTGGGAGTGTGGGTCGATCAGCCCGGGCAGTAGCGTCTGCCCAGCTCCGTCGATAACCTCCCGGGCAGCGCCCGAGAGCGTCCCGATCGCGGCAATCCTTGGGCCGACGACGGCGACATCGGCTGGGTAGCCCGGTTGCCCCGTCCCATCGACCACGTGAACTCCTCGAATCACTAGATCGTAGGCCATGCTCGTTTGCTGCCGCGCTTCTTTTACTGTACAGGAACGATCCCCGCACCTTCCCGGATCGTATACCGCTGATTCGCGGGGAGGTCCCGGATCGAGTCGACCTTTCCTGACGGCCAGCGCACCTCCACGCGGCTGGCCCGGTCGTGCTGGCCAAGCCCAAATGTCAGGGGCAGTTCGCTCTGTGAGCAGTAGCTCGACCCGCTGTGGACCATCTGCCAGGTCTTCATCCCATCAGGCCGCGTCACTGACACCCTCGCTCCCATCCCATTGACGTTTGAAGTCACGCCAATCGTCCGGATTCGCAGCCAGCGATTCTGATTCCCCCCCTCATTGCGCAACAGATAGGCCGGCCCTCCATTGGTCGTCAGGAGGATGTCCAGATCTCCGTCGTTGTCGTAATCTCCATAGGCGGCTCCTCGACCGACCACCGCCCGGCGGAAGGGCGCTCCCGCCTGGGCGGTTACTTCCCGAAATCGCTTCCTTCCCTCGTTGCGAAAGAGTTGTGGCATCTGCGCATACTGAATCTTTGGCTGCACCGCCTGAATATCGTCCGCGACGTGTCCATTGGCGAGGAAGAGGTCAGATCGCCCGTCGAGATCATAGTCGAAGAAGAAGAGCCCAAAGGTGAGCGTCAGTAACGTCGCCTGGCCGATCGAAGAGGTGGGTGCCTCGTCGATGAAGAGGCCTGACTTTCCTTCGTTGTGGTAAAGGCCGAGCATCTCGTTGGAGAAGTTCCCAATTGCCAATCCCGGATAGCCCGTCCCATCGTAATCGGCGAAATCGACCCCCATCCCGGCCCGGGCACGCCCTTCTTCACTGAAAGCGACACCGGCTGTCGTCGCGACTTCGCTGAAGGTTCCATTCCGGTTGTTTCGGTAGAGCTTGTTGGGCTGCGTGTCATTGGCGACAAACAGGTCGATCCATCCATCCAGGTCGTAATCCGGAGTCGCCACTCCCAGCGATTTGCTGGTCGGATCGGCAATCCCTGCCGCCTCTCCCACCTCGACGAACCGTCCCCCGAGGTTGCGGTAGAGCCAAGCACGCTGCCCCCCGTAGCTTTCCGGAGTGCAGTAACTCTTGTTGACACCATCGAGCGTGCAGAAGAGATCCTTCTCGATCGCCCAATCGACATAGTTGCCAACGAAGAGGTCGAGCTTCCCGTCCCGGTCATAGTCGAGCCAGGCGGCGCTGGTCGAGAAGGCAGCCCGTCCCCCCATTCCCACTCGCGCGGTGACATCGCTGAAGCGGCCGGTTCCCAGATTGCGATAGAGCCGGCTCTCTCCCAGGGCGGTCAGGAAGATGTCGTCCCACCCATCATTGTCGTAGTCGCCCACCGCCACCCCCAGGCCATAGAGCGGTCGGCTCAAGCCCGCTTCGACCGTGACATTCTTGAACGTCCCGTCCTGTTGATTATGGTAGAGGGCGAGGCTGGACCGTCTGGGTTGGGGGGTGCCCGCAAAGTCCATGCCGTTGACCAGCAGGAGGTCCTGCCATCCATCGTTGTCGTAATCGAGGAATGCTGCACCGGATCCGGTCGTCTCGGGAAGATACTTCCGTCCAAACGCTCCGTTGTGATGACGAAATCGGATTCCTGCCGCCCGCGTCACATCGGTGAAGACGGTCGGTGCCAGTTTTTCGGGGTAAGGAGGCAGGGCTGAATCAGGGGGGGCAGGGTTGGTTCCGGCTGCCCCCTCTTCTTCCGATGGGGGAGCGGCAGACTCTGGCGATGCGGAGCTCACCAGAGGTTCCGCGTTTCTTGGCGCGGTCGACTCTCCACAGGCACTGGCCAGAAGGAGCAGCCCCGTCAGGACTGCCCCTCCAAGAATTCCCCACTTGGGAGACGGTGATCGTTCTCCCGGCACTTTTCCGGTGACGGTCTCTTCTCTCGATGACACGATCTCACTCTCCCAAACTTCTCGTCGCGACCAGTTTGCCACTTCGCCGTCGATTGCCTCTCGCCAATCCTCCTGCCACCGAGGGGGCGGGAGCGAGCGGGATTGAGCCATGCTCGTGGATCTGCTGACGCTCGTTGTTGTCCTCTGGATGCAGCCGCCGATAGGGGCCGGTGATCGCCTGCGAAGATTCATCCGCCTTGAATCGCTGATACAGCATCCGCTCCCGCGCCGCCAGGGTCTCTTCTCCCAGCCCCTGGTAACAGAGCATGAGATTGTAATGGGCCGTCAGGTCCTCCGGGTCGATGCGCAGCACCCGCTCGAAGGTCGAGACCGCTTCCCGGTAGGACCGTTTGAGAAAGAGGATCCGTCCCATCGTGTTGAGAACCACCCGGTCCCGCGGATACTGATCCGATGCCCGCTTCAAATGGCGCAGCGCCTCGTCGTACTGCCCCTCCCCCTTGAGTGTCACTCCCGTAAAGAAGTGGGCTTTGGCCAAGTCTGGGGCGAGGCGCAGTGCCTCCCGAAGCACCTCGCCAGCCCCCGCCAGATTGCCTTCCTGAATTCGTGCCCGGGCGACATTGACCCACCCGTCCGCATATCCCGGATCCATCCGCGTCACTTTGAGAAAGGCCGCTTCGGCACCTTTGATATCTCCTTGCAGGAGCAGCCCGATCCCGTAGTCGTTCCATCGTTCCCGTACCTCCCGGCTCAGAACCGGGGCCATCGCCGGCAATTTCTTTCCACGATCGATGACCGCGAGCGCAACGCTCGACTCCGCCATGACGACGATCGGTAGATCTGGGATCTCCTTTCGCTTACCGGAGACATCTGAGGTGTCTCCGGTAAAGACCCATTGGCCATCATCATGCCCCGGCGCGATCGAGTAGGCTGCCTGCTGCGGATCCCGCACTCCACCGTAAGACCATTGCGTGTTCCACCAGGCGAATTTCCGGTAGTTGACCTTGGCCCGCAGCGTGATTCGCTCTCCGCTGTCGGGCGGAATCTTCAGCCGATAGTGGATCGTGTCGGCCGCTCCCGGTGGAATCAGCCGGACATAGGCCGTCGACCGCGCCGCCCAGGCATTTCGTTTGTTGATCGGATTCCCGTGCTCATCGAGCATCAGTGACCTGTAGAAATGGGCTCCCTTCTCCACCGGCCCCCGTCGGCCGTTTCCGTCATCCTCTGTTTTTCCACTCCAGAAGAGGATTCGACCGGTCTCGTCGACCGCTTGCAGCTCGACCCAGACGTCGAAGCCGTCGACCGTCCCTCCGGGAAAGAAATGGCCGACCTTCCGTGTCCGGACGACGACTTCGATCCGCAGCTCGTCCCCTCGGCGGACCGTTGGCTTCTCGACTCGATCGAGGGGCGCGATCACCTCTGCCGGCTCGGTCAGGAAGACCTGTCCGGCCCCAAACTGCATCGACTCCTCCCCGATTCCAAACGTCGACGCGACCCGTGGCCCCTCGTCTCCGCCTGCCCCCCGCAACTCACGAATCGGGGCTGTTTTCCCCTCAGTCATCCCGAAGATATCGATCGAGATCTGCCCATCCCGCAGAAAGTCCGTTGTCAACTTCAACTGTTCCTCATCCCCGTTGACATAGGGGAGAGCGGTGTTGGCCCCCGGAAAACGGTGCGATTTGACCTTTCCATTCTTCGCCGCTGGATCGCGGGACGCCACGAGCGGCATATGGCAATCGGCACACTTCTTCGGTTTGTCAGGGTAGTAGAAAGCACGGGCCCCTTGGCCGGAGACTCCTGACGCCTGCCAGTTGTCATAGTCGTTGAAACCTCGAAACCAACGGTAGTTGTTGACTGGTTTGTCGAGATGGACCTTGTGACACGACGCGCAGTACTCGGCGGTATTCTCGCGCATGAACGGCTTGATGAAGGTCTTGGCGTGCAACTCGGGCTTGACGTAGGTCAACATGTCGTGTCCCCACTGCAGGAAGGGGTTCTCGCTGACGGCCAAATCGTGAAGTGGGGGGTATTGGATCTCGAAATCTGCCTGCCCCATTGAGCTGCGCACGTGCACAATCGAATGGCACGAGGCACAGCCCAGACCGGCCTGTGCCTCTGGTGTCTTGATCTGCTCGCGAACCGGCTTCTCGAAGCGACCACTGAAGATCATGGCGTGATCGTGACACCCTGCACACCATTTCGAGGGCTGCGTTCCGAGCGTCTCCTGCATATACTCGATCGACTTGCGGTACCACTGGTTGTTGAAGGAGGCAAAGTGGTGGGCGGAGCTGTTCCACTGATCGTAGATCTCCTGATGGCACCGTGCGCAACTCTCCGAGGTCAGGAAAAAGTTGGAGGGGATCTTTCCTCCCGTGTTGGTCGTTGCTGAGGAGGGAAAGAAGGGGCCGCTTGGTCCCTGGCCCTCCCCCTCCATGGCAAGGGGAGGCGTCAGAGGGTTGACAATCTTGGCCCGGGCCGTCCGCTCTGCTCTTCCCGCCAACTGGTAGGCAATGGGGAGAGAGATCGCCAAGACCATCCCTACCGCCGCCACTCGCACCGCCAACGACCAACGCGGAATCCGCCCCACCAACCAACCGAGCAGCAGCACGACGCCAAGTCCGCCGAGGATGGCGTGTGCTGGACCCACCCAACGGAGGGGTGCCCCGAACCCCATCCAGGGCCGACTGGCTCCAAAGAGGAGGAGAAAAACTCCCAGTCCCCCACTGAGCAACAAGATCGCGGCGCTCCATCGCCCCATGGTTGACCACCGCGCCCACTCCCGTCTCAAGTAGACCAGAAAGAGAACTGTCAACAACAGACCCAGCCCAAAATGGACCGCCAGCCCGACCAGGGATCCGATCGACGGATCGTCAAAGACAGCGATCCACGAACTGTTGACCACCAGTACCGACAGGCCAATCAACAATCCACAAGCCATTCTTCCTGCTGTCCCGTTTCGCTCTGACACGTTCGACCTCCCCTGCCAATTTTTGCGGTGATGTGGCCGGTTTCACTCCGACTCTCCCACTGACCCTGGCCCCCCCTGGGCTCTCCGAAACCTTTCTTTGTTCTTCTATTGATAGAAGGCTAAACGATGGCTCGGCTCCTACGCAAGCGGTCTCCCCCCCCGCTTCACCACGGACCCATCGGGCCTTCGGTCCTTGGTGTTGAATGGACACCAGGGCCAATTCTGTACAATCCCGGCGAGCCATGGTACAAATGCCTTGGCGAGAATCTGATGCTGTGCTGGGCGCTATACTTGCTCGTGATTTCCTGTCGCCGTTCTCGTCTGAGTGGGTTTCATGGATCCGGCCGGTTGTCACAACTCTTTATCCGGTTCAATCGTCTGCCGAGAAAGTAGTTGGAACGGATACTTTCCTGGGGATCCTTCCACCTGGAAGGGGGGATTGGACAATACTCAGGCGGGTCAAATCGATGACCTGCGGTTCTTTTGTCAATCATCGATGCACCTTGCTTCCGACCTGCTCCACCCTGTTGATCAGTTACTTCCCTGTCTCCAGACGCTTCGCCTGTGTACGTTGGATTGACGGAAGCATTGATCAAAAAGGAGTGGCAGGAAAGCTTCTGCCCTCCGTTTTCTGTCAGCAGGCCTCAGTCGATTACAGGCCCAAGCTAAAAATTGACACCTCATTAAGGTAGATCTTCGTATGGAAAGAGTTCTGATCACGGGTGGGGCCGGCTTTATCGGCGCCAACTTTGTCTCCTACCTCCTCGGGCAGACACCAGCCACTTTGGCAATTCTTGACAAGCTGACGTATGCAGGAAACCTCGCCAACCTCGAGTCATCGTTACGAACGGACCGAGTCCGGTTCATCGAGGGAGACATTGCCGATCCATCGCTCGTCGGACCTCTTCTGAGCGATTTTCAGCCGACCTCCATCGTCAATTTTGCCGCAGAGTCCCACGTCGATCGGTCGATTGACGATCCTTCCCCTTTTCTTGAAACAAATGTTCGGGGAACCTTTGTTCTCCTGGAAGCGGCACGTCGATATTTTTCCAGTCTGGACGATCAGCGCCGGCAGTCGTTCCGCTTTCTTCACGTCTCGACCGACGAGGTCTACGGCTCACTCGGTCCCGATGGGCTCTTCTCCGAAGAGACCCCGTACGCTCCGAATTCTCCTTACGCGGCATCGAAAGCGGCGGCCGATCATTTGGTACGGGCCTGGCACGAGACCTATCGCCTCCCCACCCTG
>JBMUAP010000170.1:0-6543 GCA_049454155.1 Blastocatellia bacterium | reverse complement strand
GCGGGCGCGATCGAGACGATCGGCGGAAATGGGCTCCTCTTTCCATATGATGGCGGTCTGGCGACCAGCTCTGCCTTCTCGACACCTGTCGGATTGACGGTCGATCCTGATGGGAATCTCTGGGTCGCGGACACCCTCTCTTCCCTCTTGCGATTTGTCAATCGGGGATCAACTCCGGTGACGATCTTTGCTGGAACCTCGTCCGCTCAGGTTGTCCAGGCAGGGCAGATTACGACGGTCAACCGGGAACTGACGGGGGGGCAGGCGAATGGCCCCATCAGCCAAGCGAGCTTGGTCGATCCCCAGGGGCTCTTCTCAACCAGTCAGGGCCTCTTCCTCGTCGACTCGCGGGGCGGGATTGCCGTTCCACCGGGGACACCGACGGCGCGGCGTTCGAGTAATATCCGGTTCATCAACACGGGGTCAACGTCCGTGACATTCTATCCGGGTTCTTCCTCCCCGGTGATTGTGCCTCCGGGAAACATCGCCCGTATTGCTGGAGGGGGAGATGGATCGAATGGAGATGGTGGATTCGCCCTTAACGCCGTGCTGATTGGCGCGTCAGATATTGCCGTCACGTCGAACGGGACAATCTATGTGACCGACGTCGGTCAGGGATCGGTTCGCCGGATTGATCCAAACACCGGGGTGATTACCAGCCTTTCCATTCCAGAATCCCAATATACCGGGCTTGGACTCGACACGAGTGGGCGGCTCTATATTGCGAACTATCAAGGCAATACCGTGCTTCGCGAGACCTCGGCAGGGAGTGGGTCGTTGACGACGTTGGCGAGCAATCTCTCCAAACCACGGGATGTGGCCGTTGCGGAAGACGGGACCGCCTACGTCACTGTCTCGCCGCCGGCTCGAACGGAGGGCAACCACACGATCGCCCAGATCAGTCCCACCGGGACAGTGACGACGATTGCAGGAGGAGCGCCCGGCTTCTCTGGGGATGGAGGCCCTGCCGCCGACGCCCAGATCCGGATCTCTCCCTCAGAGCTGGTCGTCGGGACTGGAACATCCAATCAGCTCCCTCAAACAGTCAACATTGTGGTTGGGCAAGGGGGAGAGATCCTCTTTACCGACAGCAACAACAATCGGATCCGGAGACTGCGCGCCTCGGAGATTGTTTGCCAGCGAACCGGAAGCATCACGATTGCGGGCTCTACTCCGACGCCAACCTTGACGACGTTGAGTCCCAACAGCGCGTTCCTCAACAGTGGCGCCGTCACGTTGTCGTTGACCGGGTCGAACTTTGTCCCCAGCTCGGTTGTTCGCTGGGGCGGTCAGGACCGGCCAACAACGTATATCAGTTCCAGCTTGTTGCAGGCGGCGATTCCGGCATCCGACTTGGCGACAGCTGGGAATGTGGCGGTGACGGTCTTCAACCCAGCCCCCGGGGGGGGAACTTCTTCCCCAGTCAATTTTTCGGTGGTGACACCGAATCCTGTGCCAGAGTTGACCGCACTGAGCCCCATGGCTGCTCCTCAGGGCAGTGCTGGCTTCACGTTGACACTGACCGGGACAGGCTTCATCAGCGGATCAGTGGTTCGCTGGGGAGGCGCTGCCCGCCCGACGACCTTTGTCAGCAGCACGCAGTTGACAGCGGCAATTCCTGCTTCGGATCTGGTCCTGGCGGCGGTGGTAGCGGTGACGGTCTTCAATCCAGAGCCGGTGGGTGGCATATCCAACCCGCTGAGCTTTGTCGTTGAGCCGATCACCCCGACCCTGACCGCTCTCAACCGGACTCGGCTCGGGGTTGGAGGCGGAGACTCCCCTGTGACCATCACGGGGACTGGCTTCGACAGTGCGACGGTGGCGCGGGTCAATGACATTGATCGGGCAACCACGTATGTCAGTCCGACGCAACTGCGGGTGACCGTCCTTGAGTCGGATCTGGCGCAGAAAGGAACCCTGACCATCACGGCGGTCAACCAAGGAGCTGTTTCCAACGGATTGACGATCCAGGTGATCGATCGGGTAACGAGCGTTCTCGCGACTTCGTATGCGCGCGGAGCGGTCGCTCCAGGTTCGATCCTCTCCGCATTTGCCCCGCGGTTGGCGACGGGCGTCGAGATCAACACGGTCTTGCCGCTGCCCCGCATCCTGATCGGGACTCGTATCGAAGTGGAGGATAGTCAGGGAGCGAAGCGTGACCAGGAGTTCTTCTTTGTCGCGCCTGGCCAGGCCAACTTCCACCTCGATGAGCTGACGGCCCCTGGACCGGCGTTCGTCACGGTCTATATTGGCGAGGAAGTCGTCGCCTCGGGTGATCTCCAGGTAGAACGGATCTCTCCGGGCCTCTTCACCCAGAATGCATCTGGCGAAGGGGTGCCGGCAGGCTATGCCCTGCGGTTCCGGGATGGAGTTCTGACGACAGTACCGATCCTGATCTACAACGCGACCACCTTCCGCTGGCTTCCGATCGATATCGATATGGGTCCGGAAGGGGACCTGATCATTCTCGTCCTCTTTGGCTCCGGTTTCCGTGGTGCACAAGGAGAGGTGAATGCCAAGCTGGTCAAGGGGACCACGGAGTTCCCGCTTCAAGTGGGCTATGCCAATGTGGCGCCGGGCTTCATCGGGCTGGATCAGATGAACCTGGTGGTTCCAAGATCGGCAATCGGTGCCGGTGAAGTTCAACTGGTGATCGATGTTGAAGGGAAGTCCTTGAATGCGGGGAACAGTATGGTCCTTCGCATCAAGTAGAAGTTCATCCCATCCAAGAATCCTCTGACCCCCGGGGCGCCCACACGGCAGCGTGGGCTCCCCGGGATTTGTTTTTACAGGTATTTCAATCACAGTTGGGCACAGTTGGGAAAAGGAGGAGACAGAATGAGAAGACTTGACTGGAGGACTCTGGGAGTGGGGCTGTTTGTGATCGGACTACTCTTGATCCCTGCTTGGCCGGGACGAACGACAGGGCAGACTCACGACAGTCGTGCCAACGAAGGTGCAGAGGGATCTGGCACTGGGGTTGGGGCTGGTTGGCAAGATCGATCGTTGGTCTCATCCGAGCCGAAGACGATCGCCCAAACGTGTCTTCTCAATTGTCAGGTGACGGTTCCGACGGTGGCGTCTCCTCAAGCGGAGATCCTCTTTCAATCGATGGTCGAGGCAACTGGTTGTCTTGGGACCCCGACATTCAGCTGGAGTTTTGGGGATGGAAGTCCGGACAAAACGGAGCAGAATCCGCGCCATACCTATGCTTCGCCGGGGCAGTATCAATGGAAGTTGACCACCCATGTCGAGAGTGGTTCGCGGACGATCGAGACGATCGTCGGAGGGCTGGGCGAGGGAACCAATGCTCGCCAAGCAACCCTCCAAGAGGTGCTGCAGTTGGCGAGAGATCCATTGGGACGAGGCGTCTATTTTGTGGATGCTTCGACAGAATTCTCGGTGTTGCGGTTTATCAACACGACAAGTGAGCCAGTCACCCTGGCGGGCGTGACGATTGAACCACAGGCGGTCCGCCTGCTGGCAGGAGGTGGACTGAGTATCTCGGACAACATCGACGCGAGACAGGCGGATCTCGCCTTGGCCAGCGGATTGGCCGTCAGTCCTGGGGGAGACTTGGTCTACCTGATCAATGCGCTCGATGGATTGCTCCGAGTGATCAATGTGTCGGCCTCACCGGTAACCGTTCAGAGCAATGCCCTATCGCCGGGACAGATCCGGACACTGGTGAGTGGGCTGCGGCAGGGCATCAATGGGTTGGCGGTTCATCCGACAAGTGGGTTGGTCCATTACGCTGATGCGTCTCCCGGGATCAATCGGGTCTTTCGGGTCGAGCCCAACGGCACGACGGTTCCGGTGGTGGGGAACGGACAAGCCACGGCAGTGACAGAGGGGTTCATTCCAGGGCAGGCGACATCTCTGCCATTGCTCTTGCCGCGGGCCCTTCGATTCGATCCCGCCGGGAACCTCTTCGTCGCGGACACGGGGCACGGGCGGGTCATTCGCGTCGATACAGCAGGCAGTGCCACGTTGGTTCATCAATTTCCTGTCGGCTCGCAGATCATCAATGCCTATCCTTCTGGGGTGGCCTTTCAGGGGGGGAGCGTCTATTCGGCCAATGGAAACCAGCAGACCATCACTCGCTTGGCTCCCTCGGCTGGAGCCACGATCATTGCGGGTCAGCCCGGTGCGGCGTGTGACTATACTGGATCTACCTGTGGGGATGGCCGGGCGATGGGGCAGGCCGGACTCTACTTGTTCAATTCAGCCTCGTCGGTTCCTTTGGCGAGTTTGGATGCGGATGCCACAGGCCTCTATCTCGCGGATCAAGGTCCGACGCTCCGGGCGCGGATCCGGTATTTGAATCTCAGCGGGACATCGGTCACATTGGCAGGAGTGACCATTCCAGCAGGGGCAATCGAGACGATCGCCGGCAACGGTCTCGCCTATCCGTTCGATGGCGGACTTGCCAGGAGTGCGGCCTTGTCGACCCCCGTTGGGGTCTCCGTCGATCCGGAGGGAAATCTATGGATCGCGGACACCCTTCAGTCATTGCTTCGTTTTGTCAACCGGGGACCTGAACCCAAGACGATCTTTCCCGGAACCAGCTCCGAGCAGGTCGTTCCGGCGGGCGTCATTGTGACCGTCAACCCCTTGCAGACCGGCGGGCAGATCAATGGGCCCATCGTGCAGGCAGGCTTTGTCGAGCCGCAGGGGCTCTTTTCGACCAGTCAGGGGCTCTATCTCGTCGATTCGCGAGGTGGGGTGGCCGTCCCTCCAGGATCTCTCAGTGCTCGGCGAACCAGTACCCTTCGGTTTCTCAATACAGGGAGCTCGGTCGTGACCTTTTATCCCGGTTCGGCTTCTCCAATTGAGGTACCACCGGGGCAGATCTCCCGCATTGCGGGCGGAGGAGATGGGGGCAAGGGTGATGGCGGGTTTGCGCTCAACGCGGTGCTGATTGGAGCCTCCGATGTGGTAGTTGCTCCGAATGGAACGATCTATGTGACAGATGTTGGGCAGGGCTCGGTACGACGGATCGAACCCGCGACTGGTGTCATCAGCAGTTTGGCTCTTCCCGTTGCCCAGTATACCGGGCTTGGTCTCGATACCGGGGGGCGTCTCTACATTGCCAACTACGAGGGGAGCAATGTGCTGCGTGAGACGGCGGTGGAAAGTGGCACATTTGCGCCCCTGGTCGGAGGATTGATCCGGCCACGGGATGTGGCCGTCGGATCGGATGGGACTGCTTATGTGACGGTCTCGCCACCGACACGAACTTCGGGCAACCACCAGGTGGTGGCGGTCAGTTCGGCCGGAGTGGTGACAAGGGTGGCTGGGGAGCAACCAGGTTTTCGTGGAGATGGAGGGGATGCCACCACTGCACAGATCCGGATTGTTCCCTCCGATTTGGTCGTTGGTTCGGGGACATCGAACCAGCTGCCCAAGACGGTCAATATCACCTTCGGGGTGGCAGGTGAGTTGGTCTTTACCGACAGCAATAATCAACGCATTCGGCAGTTACTTCCAGCCACGCTGGTTTGCGAGCGAACCGGCACGATCGAGGTGACGACGCAGAACCCAGTGCCGACGGTGAGCGCCCTCTCCCCGGCGACAGCGGCACAGAACAGCGGGGCGCTGACCCTGACGGTCACCGGAACGAACTTTGTGTCGGGGGCGGTGGTCAGGTGGAACGGGCAGGACCGGGTGACGACGTACCAGGGACCGACGGAGTTGCGCGCGCAGCTTCTGGCGACAGATCTGGCGACGGCGGGAGTCGTGCCGGTGACGGTCTTCCACCCGGCGCCGGGAGGGGGCGTCTCGGCGGCACTCAACTTCACGGTGACAGCCGGGAGTCTGAGTCCAGTGCCGGTAGTCAGCGCGATCACTCCAACCACAGCAGTTCAGAATGGGGATCCATTCACGTTGACGGTGATTGGGAGTCAGTTCGTCGCTGGAGCGGTCGTGCGTTGGAATGGACAGGATCGACCGACGACCTTCCTCAACTCGACGGTCTTGCAGGCGGCGATCTCTTCAACGGACCTCGCGGTGGTTGGCACCGCTTCCGTGACCGTCTTCCATCCGGCACCGGGTGGGGGGACCTCGGCAGCTCTCTCTTTTCAAGTCCTTCCTCCAAATCCCATTCCACAGATCACGTTACTCAATCCATCCAGCACGCCACAGGGAAGTCCCGGGTTGACCTTGACGGTTGGAGGGGGAGGCTTTGTCAATGGGTCGGAAGTGAGGTGGGGAGGACAACCCAGACCAACGATCTTCCTCAGTAACAATCAACTTACGGTGACGATCCCCGCCTCGGACTTCGCAGTGGCTGGAAATGTCTCGGTGACGGTCTTCAATCCGTCGCCTGGGGGAGGGATTTCCAACACCCTTCGCTTCACCGTCGAGCCGATTGCCCCGACTTTGACGACTCTCGATCGAGTTCGGGTGGGGGTAGGTGGGGAGGCCTTCTCCCTGCTCTTGACCGGTGCCGGTTTCAATTCCACGACCATTGCCTACGTCGACAGCCAAGCCCGGGAGACGACCTATGTCGGACCGACCGAGCTTCGGGTGCAGATTCTACCG
>JBMUAP010000169.1:0-6564 GCA_049454155.1 Blastocatellia bacterium | reverse complement strand
TTTTGCCGGTATTGCAGTCTACCTCAGTTTCTCAGATAATTTCAGTGGCACATTTTGATAGTCAAGACTCAGGATAGAAGCTGGCAGCCATCGGCAGAAACCTTTCCACCCCTCTGATCTCCCCAGCTTTTTCAACCGGATTGGCAGGCAGATTTACTGGAAGAGGAGCCCCTTTTTCCGGATTTTGCTCCAGAGAAAATCCTGCAGGATGGTGATGTCAGTGAGGGGAAGCAATGCCCAAATACGACAATTCAAGACTTGTGTTTGTGAGTCATTCGGGTGAGGATGCTTGGGTTGCTCGACAGATCGCTCGTGAGATTGATGCTCACGGTGCGAAATCTTTCCTGGACGAGGCAAACGTCCAAGTAGGGGAGGAGTTCGAGGAATCCATTCGCCAGTTTCTCGATATTGCCGATGAACTTCTCGTTCTCTTTACACCTTGGTCGCTCGAGCGACCTTATGTCTGGGCAGAAATTGGTGCGGCTTGGATTCGCCGGATTCCGATCATCGTGATCCTTTATGGACTTACGATTCATCAATTTCAATCGCGACCGGCTAATCCCGTCTTTCTTAAGAAGCGAGATATTGTCGGTCTGAACGACATTGAGGACTACTTTGACCAGCTTCAATTGCGAGCGTCGGGAAGGGGGACGAATGGCAGACAAGGATCATAAGTACGACGTGTTCCTCTCATACTCGAGAAGGGATCTGGACTGGGTAGGTGCGTTCGTGGAGGCTCTCCACGCTGGTGGCGTCCAATCGTGGTTCGATGTGGCCGACTTGGAACCCGGCACCCGTTGGGAGGACGAACGCGAAGGGGCTCTGAGGGAGTCAAGAACACTGGTCGTCATCTTGAGTTCGAACAGTATCGATAGCTTGACGATCTACTTCGAGGTGGGTGCGGCTGTGGCCGACCAAAAGAGAATCATCCCCGTGCTGACAGACGACTTGCACCTTTCGCAGATCCCCCCCCTTCTACGGCGGTTTCAGGTTCTGCGCGAATCGTCCGCCAGTGCAGCCGGGAGACGAGTGGCAGAAGTGATCACCAAGCTGCAATCGACCCAAGAGTGGACACCTGCGCCAGCTGCCAGTGATGCCTGACTTTTCCGATATTCCTTTTGTTATTTGGGAAGGGGGACGGAGAATGGAACTCTCTCCAGTGGCAGGGAGCAGATGTTGCCCGATGGAGGGGCATTCCCTCATTGAGTCGCTTCTTCGCTTGAGTCCGCCCAGCGATGACTGTCGTAGTCGAATCAGCTTCCTTGCAGACCTGATTACCCCAACGATCTGAGCCGCCCCAACACTCGAGAGGAACGATGCCCCCTCATTCTCCATTTTCCATTCTCCATTCTCCATTGATTCCTGATGTGGACGAGACGATACGGGATCGCGGCTGGCGACGCGAGGAGTCGCGGCGGATCGAGGCGGTGGGCCCGGCGGAGCGCTTCATCGAGGAGGTGGGCTTCGCACGCTGTCTGACGGATGCGCGGCAGCCGGGGCCGTCGTTGTACATCGCGGTCTGTGGCCGGCGGGACGCCTTCATGCCGCCGAATGTGCAGAAGGACGTCGAGAGTTCGCTGGCTTGGACGCTCAAGGATGAGATGATCCGGCGCGGGCGCGTCTACTATGGCAAGCTGGCGGGGGCACGGGCAATGTTTCTGGCACCACGGATGATTGCGCCGTTCCGGGCCTTGCTGGGAGTGCCGCGTCGGATGGAGAGGGAGCGGTTGAGTGCCGAGTCCCGGGTGGTCTTGAAGCTGCTGCGTCGGGAATGGGAGATGGGCACGGCGGAGCTGCGCGAGGCGGCGGGAATGGCGGACCGAAAAACGTTGACCCGGGCCCTTGATGAGCTGCAGGCGGCCATGCTCGTCATCCCGTCCGAGGTGATCTACCAGCCAAAGTTCACCTACCTCTGGACGCTGGCCGAAGCGCGTTTTCCGACAGAGTGTGCGGTCAAGATGGCTCCAGCGGAGGCGGTCGAAGCGATCCGGAGCGCCTACCTCGCGTCGGCTGGCTGGGCGGAGCCGGGGGAGATCGCCCGGGTCACCGGCATTCGCGCTCTGCGTTGAGTTGTGGCATGATCACGGCCATGCGGGATCGATCCGAAGTAGAATATCCAACAACCAGGAGGGAACCATGGCGAGTTTTGACGGATTGAAGGCCAAGTACAACGCCGTGCTCGAGAAGGGGCACGAGGTCGGGCTCAACGTGAAGAATCTCAACCTTGAAGGGGAGAAGCTGCTGATCCGCGGCGTCGTCCCTTCGGACTATGCGAAGAACGAGATCTGGGACGAGATCAAGAAGATCGACGCCAGCCTCGGCGACATCATCGCCGACATCAGTGTCCAGTCCGGGCTGACCTACAAGGTGGTCTCCGGTGACACTCTCTCGAAGATTGCCAAGCGGTTCTATGGCAATGCCAACGACTACCACCAGATCTTCAACGCCAATCGCGATCAGTTGAGCGATCCGGACAAGATCCGCGTCGGCCAGGAGCTGAAGCTGCCCTAGTCGTCGGCTGTTGATTGGCGGCGTGAGGGGGGGAGATGGCTCCCCCCTCGGTCCCTTCGCGCCCGGCGCGGACAGACGACCCAGCCGCACCTCAGGGGAGACGACCCGATGGCCAGGCCAGTGGGATCCCCTGGGCAACGAGCTGGCGCTGGAAGTCAGCGAGGAGCGTCGGCTGCTTCGCGACGGCGCGGGGCGGCTCCCGTTTTGCCGCGCAGAAGGCGGCGAGTTCGCCGACCGACTCCCCGATGTTCCACTCGACCGGGTGCAGGCGGTAGCAGCCATTGGTCAGATGGGTCGTCCCAATGTTCTTGCAGGCGGGCAGGAGGTTCTCCATCCGCCGCGGAAGGAGGGCGCGCAGGGGGATCTGAAAGGGCAGTGCCGCGAAGTCGATGTAGTTGTCTCCGCCGCTGCTCGGGTGCAGGTCGATGTTGTAGTGGCCGATCCCAACGGAATCGGCGAACTGCTCGGCAGTCACCTCGGTCGCGGGCAGTCCCGTCCTTTTCATCCGCGCCTCCGTCCCCACGTGCCATTCGGTGATCGTCAACTCCGCCTGGATTCGGCGGCTCTCCCGCACGTAGGGGTACTTCGCCAGCCCATCCGTCGTGCCGACGATATCGGGTCGCAGCCGCAAGCCCTTCCAGCCGACGCCACCATCCGGTCGCGGGCACTCCGTCTGCAACCAGTAGAGCCAAGAGAGGCTCAACTGGCGGGCACGATCGACGTGCCGCGCGAACTCCTCTGCCGAAACGTCCACCAAATTGCCCAGCATATAGTCGTTCTGGGGCCAGTTGACCAGCGTAATATCGCCCGCGTAGGTTCCCGGCGCGAAGTTGGTCCGGTCAATGATCCGCCGGTAGCGGAACAGTCCCGTCCCCTTCACTGGATCGAAGCCCATATTGTGCGGTTGAAGCGTCTTCGGCTGCGAGTAGACGAGGCTGAGCAGCTTGCCGGGCCACGGCGGAGTCAGCGGGGGGACGTGGTCGCGCCAGAAATCGTACTCGCGCGGGCGCTCGATCGTGTAGTCCCCCTCGGCGAGGTAGTCCATCGCGAAGCAGCAGGTGAACGACTGCTGGTTGAGTGGCTGCGCCTCTAGTTTGGCCCGCGGCTCCTCCGTCTGGCGCTGCGCCTCGGCCCCGGTGACATATTCGGTACCGGTGAGGGAGAGCAGGTCTCCCAGCTCCGTCGCGTCGACGAAGAGCGGGGCGCGCAGCACGACGGTCTGTCCGGACGCTTCGTTCCGCACCTCCACCGCCTCGACGCGATCCCCGGTTGTCGTCGCCGCCGTCGCCCGATGCCGCAGGAGGAGCTGGACGCGCTGGCTGGCGACGAAGGGGGCGAGCATCTCCTCAAGCACTGCCAGGGCGACACGCGGCTCATGGCAGAGTCGGGAGACACCGCCGTTGCCGGGATTGCGCAGCTTGTTGGCCCGCGCCGCCTCTGTCAGCGGGAAGTTGCGTGCGTAGTAGTCCCGGACCCGCTGCCGGAACTCCCGGTAGCGGCGCGTCCCCCCGATCGTCTCGATCATCCGGTTCTCGTCTGGCGGCACGGCTTGTGACGTCAACTGCCCACCGATCCAGTCGGTCTCCTCTGTCAGAATGACGCGCCTCCCGTGCTGGGCGGCCGCCAGCGCTGCCGCGCAACCCCCCAGGCCGCCCCCAATGACGACGATATCCGCCGTCAACTCCTTCGCCGGGATCGACCCCAGCCGTGCGGGCCGCTCCGGCGTGGTGGTGGCCAGGGGGGGGAAGATGCGCGACGCGGGCACCAGCAGCCCGGCCTGTTGCAGAAAAGTGCGGCGGGAATGGGGCGGTCTCATCGTTTTCGGTTCGACGGCGTCTTGGAGCGCTGATGGTCGTCACGCCCGCGCGTCGGCCAGTCCCCCCGAAGGGGCTTCGTCGAGCGCGGCTGGACAACCGGCCTATTTTTTCCCGAAGAGGTTTCCGAGCATCCCGGCAACATCGTCGAGGGCCGAGCCGTCTCCATCCCGATCGAGCATCCGCGTGGCCATGCCGAGAAGGTCACCCCCGGCGCCAGACTGCCCGGAGACGGCGGAGAGAAGGCCCGAGAGGTCGGTGGCCCCCAGCCCGCCTTCTTGCCGTGCCCGTCCAAGGGCACCCATGACGATCGGCCCGAGCATCGACAAGAGCGGACCTACCTTCGACGCGTCCAGCCCGCTCGACTGGCTGATCGACTGCACGACCTGTCCGCTCTGCCCCCCGAGAATATGGCCGATGATCGAGCTGCCACTGCCCTGTCCCATGGCCATTCCCCCCACCAACCCGGCAATGTCATCAAGCACACTCCCGTCGTGATCTCGATCGAGCGCGCCGAGCAGGGAGGCAGCTCCCTGTTCCGACTGGCTGTTGCTCGCCAGCCCGTTGAGCAGCGCCGGCAGTGCCGACTGGATCGCGCTCCCCGTCGTCTGTGGATCCGCCCCGATCGCTTGACTGATCTGCCCGACGGTTCCTTCGTTCATGACGTTCCGCAAAATTCCCTGCAAGATTCCAGCGGTCTCCATGGCTCTCTCCTCCGGTGTTTGTTGATGTGATGCAAGGGGGACATCTAACCACAGCGTGGTTTCGATGTCACGCTCCCCGTCTTCAATTTCGAGTAAAGGGGAAGAGCCGGTTCATCCGATCGGCCGAGGGCTCTCTCCCTGCCTCCTTGGGATCACTTCTTGGTGGTCGCATACTTCGCACCCGCGTCTTCCCACTGGTGCGGCAAGACGTCGGGAACGATACTGACTTCGGTCGTGAACTTGAACGGATACTTGCCGCCACTGTCATAGACCAGCTCGACAAAGAAGGCCGTATAGCCGCTGGCCGGTGCGGCAACGCGGCCGTGGTACGCACCGTTCTTTTCCGCCCGCAACGGCGTGCTGGTGTAGGCCCGGCCGATGGTGTCCAAGCGGAAGTCCCGTGCCGTCGGATTGGTTGCCTGCCAGAGGTTGACCTCTCTCGGCTGGTCCTTGGGCGTAACGATCAAGGTACCATCTTTTTCTCTCCGCCAGCTGAATGTCGGACGCGGCCTCCCCGTGATGACCGCCTGATAAAACGCAACAAGGCTCTCCAGCGCGTCCGAACCGGCAAGATTGTGCTTGGTGTTCGGTACGTAACGCAGGTGCTTCTCTGCCGGCAACTCCCTGAAATAGAACTGTGAATTGTCTGGCAGGAAGAACTCGTCGCCGCTGGCGTTGATCAGAAACTTGGGAATCTTCAAACGGTCCCGCCCGCGATAGTGGTACGGATCTTCGATCTGCAAGACAGCCTGGTATTCAGGCGTGCCGATCTTGTGTGGGAAGAGGCCGTGCTCGACATAGTCCTTCAGCGCTGGTGAAAAAAAGCCGTAGACCTCGAAATGGTGCCGCGTGATCGCTTCGCTGTTGAGCGCATCGATGACCAGCGGGGCCACCGCGATCACCCGCGGGTCGACCGCGCCGACAAGCCACGCCGTCCAGCCGCGCTTGGAACCGCCGGTGACGACAAAGTGGTCGACCCTCGATTGGCCTCCCGCCTCGCTCGCCAGAAACTCCTGGACTGCGTCCATGGCGCGGACTCCGCTTTTGACCATCGCCAACCGCACCAGCCAGAAATCGTCCTTCGTTGTAAAATGTTTGACGCGGGTGTAGGCGATGAGGTCATCTTCCGAGCGTGCCTTCTCGGGTGAGTCAATGAAGCGCAGCGGCTGGTTGGGGACCATGCCCAGCTCGGCGACGACCGTGTTGGTCTCGGTGGCAATCATCTCTGCCCGTTCGGAGAGGCTGGTCGGCGCGGCGTCGCGGTTGCTGCCGGCACCGATGTATAACAGCGCACTGCGGCCCGCTGCCCCCTTTGCCAACGTGTCCGGCTTGATCACCGTCAACCAGTGCTTCCAGATGGGACGATCCACCTCCTGCTCGCTGCGCCAAGACTGTGACGTCAACTCCAGCACATATCCCGTGCAGCCTTTGCCCTTGATCGTACCGACTTGTCTCCAGCCATAGACGCTGTCTTTCTGCGCAATGTACCGGTCCAGCGCGGTTGGCGCTGGTTGAGCGGATACCGCGACGGTCAG
>JBMUAP010000168.1:0-6582 GCA_049454155.1 Blastocatellia bacterium | reverse complement strand
GCCCAGCAGATCATCGAGCTGGCCCGGGCTGGCTCTGAGCTGGTCCGCATCACTGTCAACAACCGCGAGGCGGCGGCAGCCGTTCCGGAGATCGTCGCCCGGGTTCGGGACGCGGGCTACCCAACCCCGATCATCGGCGACTTTCACTACAACGGCCACCTGCTGCTGAGCGAGTTCCGTGACTGCGCCCGGGCACTCGCCAAGTATCGGATCAATCCGGGCAACGTCGGAGCGGGCAAGCATCACGACGACAACTTTCGCCGGATGATCGACGTGGCGATCGAGAACAACAAACCGGTCCGGATCGGGGTCAACTGGGGCTCGCTCGACCAAGCCCTTCTCGCCCGGTTGATGGATGAGAACGGCCGCCTCGCCGAGCCGAAAGAGGCCCAGGTGGTCATGAAGGAGGCCATCGTCCGCAGCGCCATCGAGTCGGCGCAGATGGCCGAGCAGTACGGGCTCTCGCGCGACCACATCATCCTCAGCGCCAAGTGCTCGAATGTGCAGGATCTCGTCGATGTCTACCGCGAGCTGGCCCGCCGTGGGGAGTACGCGCTCCACCTTGGGCTGACCGAGGCCGGGATGGGTGCCAAGGGGATTGTCGCCAGCTCGGCCGCCCTGTCGATCCTGCTCCAGGAAGGGATTGGCGACACGATCCGGGTCTCTCTCACCCCAGCCCCCAACGGGGACCGTTGCGACGAAGTGATCGTTGCCCAGCAGATCCTGCAGTCCCTGGGCATTCGCAGCTTCGTGCCGCAGGTCACGGCCTGCCCTGGATGCGGGCGCACGACCAGTACCCTCTTCCAGGAGATGGCGGAGGAGATTGGATCCTACCTGCGGTCGCAGATGCCGGTCTGGCGGGAGAAACACCCCGGGGTCGAAGAGCTGAAGGTGGCAGTGATGGGATGTGTCGTCAATGGCCCCGGGGAGTCCAAGCACGCCGACATCGGGATCAGCCTGCCGGGAACCGGAGAGGCTCCCCGCGCACCCGTCTTCGTCGACGGCAAACTGCGCACGACGCTCAAGGGCGCGACGATCGTGCCGGACTTCCTCGAGATCCTCAACGACTACATTGTCCGGAAGTATCCAGCATCGAGATCCTGAGTGGGAAAGGGTTCAGAGGGACCTCGCCTTGCGCCAAGCGTCGGCCCAGCCCGGCGGGGCGAAGAGGAGCGCGAGGCGGTCCCTCCAGCCGCGGGCTTGCCGCAGATCCTCAGCGATCTGCCGCCAGAGGTGAAAGCCGACCGTCAGGGGGTGGTGGGAGTTGACCGGGTGAAGGACCCCGTAGCGGACAGGCTCCCGCTCCTCCGCAAAGGTCCCGAGCAGCCGATCCCAGAGGATCAGCACCCCGCCATAGTTGGTGTCAAGGTAGGCCGGGTTGGTCCCGTGGTGGACGCGATGGTGCGAAGGGGTGTTCCAGATGGCCTCGACCCATCGCGGGAGCCGCCCGACCATCTCGGTATGGATGAAGAACTGGTAGAAGAGGTTGAAGGCATACATCGTCAGGATCGCCTTCGCCGAGAATCCGACCCAGGCGAGCCCGATGAAGAAGGGCCAATCGACCCACGGCTCAAGCGGGGGCTGTCGCAGCGCGACCGAAAAGTTCATGCGCGGCGAGGAGTGGTGGGACTCGTGAATGGCCCAGAGGAAGCGGACCCGGTGGCTCGCCCGGTGGAAGAGGTAGAACCCGAGGTCGACGCCGAGGAAGAGGACGATCCCCGTCCACCAGCCGTCCGGAATCAGCCCAGGTCCCCAACTCCGCACCTTCTCCAGCGCGGTGAGGATGAAGAGGGACTTCCCGATGACCCCGCACAGCAACTGCATCGCCACCAATGAATAGTTGACGAGCGAGTCGTGCAGCCGATACTTCTTCTCCCCGCGCCGCTCCCAGAACCTCCATTCCAGCAGCATGCAGACGGCAAAGAGGCTGAAGGCAACCGCAACGATGATCCAGTCTTCCCGCTCCATCCTGAAGATCCTCCCGTGCCCGCACCGCGCCGCTCAGGCCTTCGCGACTTCGACGAGGGTGTCATAGAAGGTCGCCGCCGCCCCGAGGTCGGTCAAGGCCTGGGACGTCAGCTGATTGGCGTTCTGTCCGTCTGGTGTCAGCTTCCGCCACCAGATCGAGAGGGCGATGACCACGCCCGGTCGTGCCTTGGTCGTCACCCGCGCCCGCAGCCGCAAACTCCCCCGGTCATTGAAGGCGTTCACCCAGTCCCCGTCGACAATGCCGCGCGCCGCCGCATCCTCCGGGTGCAGGTCGAGACGCGGCTCCTTCTCCGCCTTGAGAAAACTCGGCAGGTTGGCAAAGCTCGAATTGAGGAAGCTGTGCGCTGGCGGGGAGAGGAAGGCGAGCGGGTAGCGTGCGGCCAGCGCCGGATCGCTCTCGGCCGACTCCCGCGGCCGGATATAGGTCGGGAGTGGGTCGAGGCCCTGCTCCGCCAGCGTCTGACTGAAGAACTCGCACCGACCCGAGGGCGTCGGAAAG
Source organism: Blastocatellia bacterium (assembly GCA_049454155.1). Classification (GTDB taxonomy): domain Bacteria; phylum Acidobacteriota; class Blastocatellia; order RBC074; family RBC074; genus CAIOZW01. Next base: position 4,094 of record JBMUAP010000168.1, on the reverse strand, counting down.
CCCCCCTCGGCAAACGGGGCAAATCGCTCCGGCACCGCCAAGCGCATCCAGCCCTGCGCCTGCAAGGCCTCGTAGGTGATCCCGGCCATCCGCGGGTCAGCAGAGTTGAGCGCCTGCTCGATCAGATCCTCGTCCGTGTCATCGAAGCAATCGTCCTGATACCCCATCGCCCGCGCGAGCAAGCGGAAGACCTCGGTGTTCGGCTTCGCTTCGCCGAGTGGAGCGATCGCCGGCTGGTTGAGCACGACATAGAGATGGCCATAGGCCCGGTGGACATCGAACTGCTCGAGCTGCGTCGTCGCCGGCAGGAGGATGTCGGCATAGTCGGCCGTGTCCGTCTGGAAGATATCGTGGACGACAGTAAAGAGGTCCTCCCGCGCAAAGCCCGCGACGACTTTCGCCGAATCGGGCGCAACCGCGACCGGGTTTGAATTATAGACGTAGACGGCACGGATCGGAGGATCGAGTGGACGCAGCTCCTCGCGCAGCGGGTGCCTGCCCTCATCCCCCTCGCCAACCTCCTCGCCAACCAGGGAGTCAGCCGTCCCGACCCGGTCAAAGCCGAGGAGGGCGTCCCCGATCGCCGACATGTTGATCGTGCGGGGAGTCGTGCGGCTCAGGTCTGGGCGCTGAAGAGCCCGGGTGTTCATCCCAAACGTCCCCGAGGTCGAGAGGAGAATCCCCCCGGCAGCGTGGCGCCACGCCCCGATCAGCGCCGGCAAGCAACTGATCGTCCGCACGGCCATCCCACCACCAGCGTGGCGCTGCATCCCGTAGTTGAGGCGGATCACTGCGGGACTGGTCGTGGCATACTCCCGTGTCAGTTCGACGATCTCTTCCTCGCGCAGCCCGGTGATCGCGGCGACCCGCGCCGGGGGATACTCGGCGACGCGCTCGCGCAAGGCGTCGAACCCGACGGTGTAGCGATCGATGTAGTCGTGATCGAGCCGATCCTCGGCGATGAGCAGGTGCATCATCCCGAGGGCTAGCGCGCCATCGGTCCCCGGCAAGAGCGCGAGATGCTGGTCGCACTTCTCGGCCGTCAGGCTGCGATATGGATCGATCGCAATCACCCGGGCACCGTTCCGCTGTGCCTCGAGAATCTTGGGCCAGAGGTGGACATTTGAGGTGATTGGATTGGATCCCCAGATGAGGATCAGCCGGGCCTCGGCAAAGCGCTCCGGATCCGTTCCAATGCTCGCCCCGATCGTCGCCTTGTAGCCCGCCGCTCCAGCGCTCGCACAGATGGTGCGGTCGAGGAGCGAGGCACCCAGCCGGTGGAAGAAGCGACGATCCATCGACTCTCCCTGGACCAGGCCCATCGTCCCGGCATAGCTGTAGGGCAGGATCGCCTGCGGGTCCTCAGCCGCGATCGCCCCAAACCGCTCGGCAATCGTCGCGATCGCCTCCTCCCAGGAGATGCGCGTGAACTCCCCCTTCCCCTTCGGCCCGACCCGGCGCATCGGGTAGAGCACGCGTTGCGGGCTGTAGGTCCGTTCGAGATATCGATTGACCTTGGTGCAGAGAAACCCATCCGTCGTCGGATGGTCGGTCGCCCCGGCAACCCGGGTTGCGACCCCGTCCTCGACCGTCACGACAAGCGCGCAGGTGTCGGGACAGTCGTGCGGACAGGCGCCGCGAACCACGCGCGGACCTGCGGCTGTTGATTCCACGTCAGTGCCTCCATCTCATGGCCGCTCCCGGCTCCCGGCTCAATCCCCAGAAGCAGCGGCCGCCTCGGGCTTGATGCGGTAGAGCATCTCTCCCGCTTTGGGGACCAGCAGGATCCCCTCCGCTTCCCGGTTCTTCCATTCGTCTATCCGGATCGTGTCGGGATCGAGATAGCCCAGATTAATCCGCTCACACCGCTCCCGGGGGATCCGCGTCGCCAGCGTGACCCGGATCCGCGGCGATTCGATCCCCGTCTCAGCATCGTAGCTCCCAATCCCCTTGAGGTGCGTACTGTGCGCAATCACCCCGAGCGGATAGTCCTTGAAGCGATCCCACTGCTTGAGAAAATAGTCGCGCGTGTGGTACCCGACCGCGTCGATGATGTGGCCGTGCGTGTAGCTGATCTCCTCGATGTGGGGGGCGTAGATGATCACCTCTCCCCCATCCTCGATCGCCGGCTCCATCTTGTACATCCCCTTGGCCCCGGTCCAGATGTCATCATAGAGCTTCGGCATGACCGAGAGTACCCGCTTGAACGGTCGATCGACCCAGACGATGTGGTGCTGCGAGGAGAGGTCGCTCGCCGCCTCCCAGGCCTCCTCCGGCGTCCCGATGTAGAGCCCGGCCAAGGCGTCGCCCTTGACGACCATGCTCAGGCAGAGCTTCGGCCGATCGATCATCGCCGCCGCACGGTCGATGACCCGCCGCACCGGCGTGTGCTTCTGCCCGATCAAGGCGTAACTGGTGATCAAGGCCCCCAGCCAGTGCGAAAAGTTGATCACCTCGGGTCCGCTGATCCCTGGGAAGAAGTACTTGTTCCCTCCCGAAAAGCCGACCACCTCGTGCGGAAAGGTCGGCCCACAGATCACAATCTGATCGTAATCGAAGATCAGCCGGTTGAGCCGGACGTCGACCGCCTGTCGCAGCAGCCCGTCCGAGATCTGGACAATCTCCTCCTCCGAGATCCGCCCGAGCTCGACGAAGCTGGCCGGATCCTCCCAGTGGTGGTTGAAGACGCGCGTCGGCGGCGTCAGCGCCGCCACTTACCCCCGCGCCACTCCGACCAGCTCCTCGATTGCGGCGTCGCTCATCGGCTGGTGCGTCCCCAGTGCGATGAGGTAGTCGAGCGCGGCGACCTTCCCGCCCAACACCTCGCGAAAGAGGCGCACCATCATCGGGATCGGAGCCGTCCGCGTCCCGTCGGGGATGAGGATGATCACCCGCTTCCCCTCCAGCGGGTGCTGGCGAAACGCCTCCTCCATCAATCCACGAACCTCTTCTTCCGCCAGAAACCGATCGGTATAGCCTTGTCCAATGACTCGCACGTCAGATTCCTCCCTCTCCCCAACGGCCCTCGACATCTGGCCGGATCGACCGCCACTGCCATCCAGCAAGCCCCAGCTCTCGCTAGACTCCGGCAAAGGCGGCAAAGCCCCCGTCGATCGGCACGACCGTCCCGGTGACAAAGGCCGAGGCCGGCGAGAGCAGCCAGAGGACCGCTCCCAAGAGATCCTCCGGATCACCAAACCGCCCCATCGGCGTGTGGTTGATGATGCTCTGCCCCCGCGCCGTCAACTGTTGCGTCGCCGGGTCGAGCAGCAACGCCCGGTTCTGCTCCGTCACCAGAAAGCCCGGCGCGATCGCATTGACGCGCAGCCGTGTCGAGTACTCTTGCGCAAGGTGCACTGCCAACCACTGCGTGAAGTTGCTGATCCCCGCCTTCGCCGCCGAGTACCCCAGCACCCGCGTCAACGGCCGAAAGGCGCTCATCGAGGAGATGTTGAGGATGACCCCGTCCCCCTGCTCCGCCATCTGCTTCCCAAAGACCTGGCACGGAAAGATCGTCCCAAACATGTTGAGATCGAAGACGAAGCGCAGTCCGCTCTCGCTCAGATTGAAGAAGGAGAGGTCGGGCCGGGTCGTCGCCTGCGGGCTGTTACCGCCCGCCCCATTGATAAGCCCGTCGATCCGGCCAAACCGGTCGAGGATCTCCCGCAGGTTCTGCTGCAAGGCTTCCGGCTTGAGCACGTCCGTCGCCAGCGCCATCGCCCGCTTGGCCCCGTCCTCCCCCATTCCCTCCAGGATCGGCGCCGCCCGCTCCGGCTCCCGATCGAGAATGACCACCTGTGCCCCACAACTGACGAGCGTCTGCGCCATCGCCCCGCAGAGGACTCCCGCCCCCCCGGTGATGACGATCGTCCGTCCCGTAAAATCGTACATTTGATGAATGTCGCGCTGATTCATGAATCGTCTTCCTTTTTCCAAGCAAGGTAATTACTCACGGCATTAACGAACTTCAAGATATCCAACGTTCAAATAATGACTACCCCGGCTGATCCAGATTCGTCGTTTGTTGGCCAAACCCAGGTCCCAATCTTCTTCTCTGCGATCTCTGTGAATTGGTGGCTCTATCATCTCTTCCG
>JBMUAP010000167.1:0-6594 GCA_049454155.1 Blastocatellia bacterium | reverse complement strand
TGCGGGAATCCGGATCATCCAGGGGCCAGGGGCAGAGATTAAATGGGCCTTGGACGAGATCGCCCTCGTCGCGGCGGTCGATGAGCCGACGGCGGAAGATGCTGCGCGCGCGATCAAAGTCGTCTATGAGGTGCTGCCCCACGTCGTCAACGAGCGGGATCTGGAGAAGGTGCCCGCCGACAACCGACGTCCTCCCACGGAACAGACGAAGGGAGACCCGGCAGCGGCGTTCAGCACTGCCGAGGTGATCCTCGAAGACACCTACGGCAACGACGTCATCACCCACTGCTGCCTGGAGACGCACGGACTGGTCACCGAATGGGAGGGGGAGAACAATGTCCTGCTCCACCAATCGACCCAGTCCGTTTCGAGCATTGGGGGGGAGATGGCGCGGGCGCTGCAGCTGCCCGCAGGCAATGTTCACGTTCGGATGGACCACATCGGCGGTGGCTTCGGGAGTAAATTCCCCGTCGATCGCTGGGGGTTGGAAGCCACCCGCCTCTCCAAGACACTGGGAGGTCGCCCGATCAAATTGATGTTGGAGCGGGATGCGGAGCTGGCCATCGCGGGAACGCGCCCCTCGGCCTATGCCCGCGTCAAGGTTGGTGCCAAGCGCGACGGGACCCTCGTCGCCTGGGAGTCGGAGTCGTGGGGCAGCGGTGGCGTCGCAGGCACGGGCATGCCCCCCTACCCCTACGTCTGGCAGTTCGCGAACCAGCGGACGCGCCACCACAGCATCTCGACCAACAATGGCCCGCAGCGGGCTTGGCGAGCGCCCAACCATCCGCAAGCGTGCCTCGTGACGATGGGCGCCCTCGAAGACCTCGCGGCTAAACTGCAGATGGATCCGCTCGACTTTGTCCTCAAGAACATCGAGATGACGGGAGTGAGGGCGAACATCTACCGGGACGAGCTGCTCAAGGCGGCAGAGATGATCGAGTGGAAGAAGCTCTGGCGCCCCCGCGGAGAGGGAGCGGTCGGCAGCACCTCCACTGTCAAGCGCGGACTGGGTCTCTCACTCCACACCTGGGGCGGCGGCGGTCACGCGAGTGACTGCGACTTGACCATTCACCCCGACGGTTCCGTCGAAATTCGGATGGGATCGCAAGACCTCGGGACTGGTACCCGGACGGTCATCCAGATCGTCGTCGCGGAGTCGCTTGGCCTCGCTCAAAACCAAGTCAAGGTGCTGATCGGAGACAACAAGTATCCGCCCTCGGGCTCTTCCGGCGGCTCGACGACGGTCGGGGGCATCAGCGCCTCCTCCCGACGCGCCTCGATCGATGCGCTCAACGCGCTCTTCGAGAAGGTCGCTCCGGCACTGGAAGCAACCCCTGCCGAACTGGAAGCAGTCGATGGACAGATTCGGGTCGCCTCGGCTCCCACCCGGCAGATGAGTTGGAAACAGGCGTGCGCAAAGCTGGGGACGCAACCGCTCACCACCCGGGGCAAGCACCCTGGCCGTGAACCCCTCACCTCGGCGGGGGTTGGTGGTGTCCAGATGGCCGACGTTCTCGTCGATATTGAAACCGGCGTCGTCAAAATGAACAACTTTGTCGCCGTCCAGGACTGTGGGCTCATCATGGATTTGAAGACCGCCGAGAGCCAAGTCTACGGCGCAATGATCATGGGAGTCTGCTTCTCTCTCTACGAAGAGAAGATCATGGACAACCAGACGGGCCGGATGCTCAACCCAAACATGGAGTTCTACAAACTGGCCGGACTCGCCGACATCGGCACCTTCAAAGTCCATATGATGACCGGGAAAGGCTACGATGAACGAGGCCCGATCGGATTGGGAGAGCCGCCGACGGTCTCGCCCGGAGCGGCGATCTCCAACGCAGTCGCCAACGCGATTGGGGTGCGGGTCGGGACGATTCCGCTGACCCCAGACCGGGTACTTGCCGCCTTGGCCCGGAAAGGAGGCCAAACGTCATGAATCAATTTGAATACGCCAGCCCAACGACGAAAGAGCAGGCGGTCGCCCTCCTCGGGGCGACCTGGGGAGAGGTCGAAGTGCTCGCGGGTGGCACCGATCTTCTCAGCCTGATGAAGGACTATGTTGCCACGCCGAAGCGGATCGTCAACCTCAAGGGCATCAAGGAGCTCTCTGGGATGCGAATTGCCAGAGACGGGTCCGGTCGAATTGGGGCTCTTGTCACGCTCGACCAGCTGATCGAGGGGCTGGGTAAGGCCCATCCGGCCCTTACCCAAGCCGCAGCCGGAGTGACCAGTCCGCAAATCCGGAATATGGGAACGGTCGGAGGGGACCTCTGCCAACGTCCCCGTTGCTGGTACTACCGTGCGGGCTTCGGTCTGCTGGCCCGGAATGAAGCGGGCCAATCGCTGGTTCCGAACGGGGATAACCGCTACCATGCAGTCCTCGGCAACGACGGCCCTTCCTACTTTGTCAATCCATCCTCGTTCGCCCCTGCCCTGATCGCCCTGCAAGCGAAGATCCAGATCTTTGGCCCGAAGGGGGCAAGGGAGGTAGCTGCGGGAGAGTTCTTCGTTCGCCCCGCCACTGAGAAGGACCGGGAGTACGCGCTGCAACCCAATGAGATCGTCACCGGAGTCACCCTGCCGCGTGCGACGGGGCTGCAGAGCGCAACCTACGAAGTTCGTCAGCGCGAGGCGCTCGACTGGCCTCTGGCAACGGCTTCCGTGGCGCTCCGATTGGATGGGTCCCGCAAAGTGAGCGAGGCACGCATCGTTCTGGGACACGTCGCGCCCATCCCCTGGATCGCCGCAGCGGCGGCGGCCTCGCTGATCGGCAAGCCTCTCACCGAGGAGACGGCGGCCGCCGCGGGCAAGCTCGCCGTCGGCGGAGCCAATGCGCTCAGCCACAACGGCTACAAGATCCAGCTCGCCTCGGTCGCGGTCAAACGTGCCCTGCTGCAAGCGGCGGCTTGAGAAGCGGCTGACCAACAGACACCGGGGGCGAGATCCCCGTCCTGAAGGGAGGACTGTCATGACAGAAGCAGAACGCTACGATACCAACCGCCCAAATCTCTGCCCAGCACTCCGCTGGAAAGAGATGTTCATCTGGGCCGAACACGAGCCGACCGTTCCCAGGTCGAACACTGGCAGCTTCTGGTGCCTGCATACCCAGAACTGTCTGGGACCGGATGGCCAACTGGCGGAACCGGAATTCTGCGATAACGCAGAGCGCGGTTGCCATGCCCACGAATGAGTCAGTACAATCGGAAACGTTCTTCTCATTCGCCTCGATGTTCGGCGAGTCAGCTGAGCAGCCCAGGCGTTGACAAGCGCGTCGACGGGAGTGCCGACAAGAGAGCTTGAGGACAAGATGGCTTGAGGATGAGAAGAGCGAAGGGGAATGGCTCCTCTTCGCTCTTCTTCCCTTTTCGATCGTCCTTTGTCGATGGTTCTTTCGACGAAATCCGGGTCGGATGATCTTCACCCGCGACGAGACAGATGGTTGCAGTTGCGGACAGATGAGCAGTGTGCGAACCCGCACGGAAGGAGGCTTGAGCGAATGAAAAGTCTACTGACAATGATGACTGTTTGTATGCTCGGATGGTGGTTGGGGCCGACAGCGCTGGCGCAGCAGATTCATGGGGACTACCTCGAATCGCGCAATGCCGATGTCTACACCGGTCATTGCTACGCCATGTCGGAGCTGAATTTGGCGGGCGACCAAGCGATTATGGCTTGGCGGGTCTCCCGTGGAGAGTGGGAGGGCGTACCGCTCGACGGCCTGAGTGTCGTTGGCGTGACCCGCGCGACCGGGACGATGGGCAGCCCGTATGTTGAGGCCCCGGAGGCCAAGTCGGTCCTCATTCTCGACGCGAAAGCGAGCCCTCTCCAGCGACAGGCTCTCGCCTCCTTCGCCCGTGCCATGGGAGGGCAGGTGCTGCAAGAGATCGTTCGGACAGAGATTGCGCCGATTTCGCTTGAACTCGACTTTCACGGAGAGCATCCGAGCGGCGGGCGTCTTGAGGCCGGAAGCCTCGCCAGCGTCATCGCACGAAGCCTGACAGCCGACGATCACATCTGTGGGAACGAACAGACCTACTACCCCCCGTTGACCGCAACCGCCCACTCGATGCCAGCCGTCGCCTCTCTCGATCAGTTCAAAGGCGAGGGCCTGGGTGTCTCCTGGACTCTCCGCAACAAGCGGAGTGCCTTTGTTGGCCATTTCGCTCGCTGAGCTTCCTGTGGCGGATATCAACGGTCCAATGGATTCGAGAAGGAGTGTCAGGATGAGGGTTGATCGAGAAGGGAGCGGAAGGAGCCGGGCCCGCCAGTCTGTCATCGGGCTTGCGGCGCTCTGCTGGGTGGTGAGTGGTCTCTCTGTCGGGCTGGCTGGGGAGCGAGTCGAGGGCTATCGGGTGGAAGCGATCGGGCCGGCGGCGGACTCATCCGTGGCTGAGTCGATTCGCGCCGCGTTAAGTCCGTCCGGAATCCGGGTCCTCGATGGGGGAGGTTCAACGATCTGTGAGATCTGGCTGCGCCAGGAGATCCCTGCCAGCGCCGAGGAGGTCTCGGGAGCCTTCTTCTCGAAGATCGGTGAAGGGACCTTCGTTGGACTGGTCCATTTCCCCAAGAACGCAGGGGATTTTCGTGGACAAGGGCTCACTGCCGGATGGTATACGATGCGGTACGCCATGATCCTGCAGGACGGAAACCACTTGGGGGTCTCCCCTTCCCGTGATTTCCTGCTCTTCAGTCGAGTGTCTGACGACTCCGACCCGAGCCAAGCATTGACCATCAACGAACTTTATCAAAAGAGCCGGGCAGCGGCTGGAACCGGCCATCCCTCCAGTTGGAGCCTCGCCTTTCCTACCGAGGAGAAAGGGCTGCCGCGGGTCGTGACGAATCACGAGGAGCACGTCATTCTGGAGATGCAGCTCCCGACCACTGGTGCTCCCACCGCAGTGGGGATGATTATCATCGGCAAGACAGAGGGTTGACATCGCCCTCTTTCCCAAGGAGAGAGCTCGCTGTGGAACTGTACTTCTTTTATAAGAGCACCTGAACGACCTGTCGCGACGCGCGGAGGTTCCTGCGCGAACTGCTCGATCGACACCCGAATGGGCCCCCGCTCCACGAGCGGGACTATTCCAAGACCGCTCTCACCGAGGCGGAATTATCCCTTCTCCTCGGGGATGATCCGGTCGGCCCGTTCCTCAATGCACGTCACGCCGTCTACAAGGAGCGCGGCTATGCGGATCGTCTGCCCACCAGGGAGGAGCTGATCAAGCTGGTCCCAGCTGAGCCAAACCTCATCCGACGCCCGATCGTTCGCTGGGGCAAGCGGACAATCATCGGCTTTGATCGAGAGGCACTGATCGCGATGCTCGCTCAGCAATAGCCGCCGTGGGCCCGGCGCAAGGAGCGGCTCTCCCCGACTGCCACCCCGTACAGCCACCTCAGATGGCCCTTCCAGCCTGGACCGCTCGACGACCCTCCGCGCGACAACCGCTCATAGCCGAAGGAGAAGAATCCAGATGAAGACGCTGTTGCTGGAACTGGTATTGATTCTGCTGCTGATCGTCGCCAACGGCTTCTTCTCGATGGCCGAGATGGCGATCGTCTCCTCGCGGCGTGCCAAGTTGTATCACCTTCAATCGTCTGGCTCGGCCCTCAAGCGACGGCGCGCGAAAGTTGCGCTGGAACTGGCAGAGTCTCCCGAACGATTTCTCTCGACGGTCCAGATCGGAATCACGCTCATCGGGATCCTGGCCGGAACCCTCGGGGGAGCGACGTTGGCTGGAGAACTGGCCCTGCTCCTCCAGCAGATCGGGGAGAACTCGACCACTCGTCTGCTCACCTGGCTCCCTGCCTACAGCGAGATGATCGGGGTTGGGATCGTTGTCATCGGCATCACCTATCTCTCCCTGATCATCGGAGAGCTGGTCCCTAAACGACTCGCCCTCAACGCACCGGAGCGAATTGCGACACAGGTCGCCAGCCCAATGCGTGCTCTCTCCCAGGCAGCCGGGCCATTGGTCCACGTTCTCGAGCAATCAACGGCGGGAATCCTTCGACTCTTCCGTATTCAACTGCAGGACAGTCCCCCGATCACTGAAGAGGAGGTCAAGATCCTCATTGAACAGGGCACACAGTCTGGCGTCTTCAACGCAGTAGAGCAGTCTCTCGTCCGGAACATTTTCCGATTGGCGGATCAACCAGTCAGCACCCTCATGACCCCACGAATGGAGATGATCTGGCTCGATGTCGAGCGCCCGCTGGATGAGCTGCGTCGACGCGTCATCGAGAGCCCGCACGCCTTGTTCCCAGTCGGACGGGGGAGTGTCGATGATTTCCTCGGAGTCGTCAAAGGGAAAGAACTGCTTGCCGCCATGGAACTTCCCCGGTCCTCTGGGGAGGCTTCTCAACCACCCCTCTCATTTGACTGGTCCCTCCTCCTGCAAGAACCACCCCTTCTGTTCGAGACGCGATCCGCGCTCGATGCGCTGGAAGCGGACCGCGAGGCGCGCGTGGAAAGTGCGCTCGCCGTCGGGATGCGGACCGCCCCGCGGTCGCGGGAGGGGTTGTTCGCGCTGGAACCGCTGTTCATGCGCGGCAGTTCGGCGGAAGAGAAGGCTAAAAGCGAAGCGGCGCGCG
>JBMUAP010000166.1:0-6594 GCA_049454155.1 Blastocatellia bacterium | reverse complement strand
GAGAGATCCTCGAACGCATCGTTCTGCTCATAGGCCTTTCGTACCTGATCGCGCCAGCGATTCTGCTGGGACTGATTGGGCTCGGAGTTCTGTACAGTTTCTATGAACGGTACGCGCAACTGATCGATCGGGGACTGCAAGGGGACATCTTCGTGCGCTCTTCGGGAATCTACGCAGCGCCGATGATCGTCCAGCCAGGAATGGTGATCTCTTCCGAAGAGCTGATTGCCCATCTCAAGAGCATCGGGTATCAAGAGCAGGCGACACGCCTGAGTGAGAAGCACGGAAGCTACTGGATACGTGGAGAGACGATCGAGCTCAACCCGGGAACGGACTCCGAGATCGATGGGCGTCGGCCTTTTCCCAGCCTGCGGGTGAATTTTGGACGCGGGGGAAAGGGGATCACCAGCGTGACGACGCTCGAGACACGCGAGCAAGTCTCGAGGGCCGAGATTGAACCGGAACTGATCTCGACGATTACCAACCGGGAGCGCGAGAAGCGGAAGATCATCGAGTATGGAGACTTGCCGGAGGACTTGGTTCGGGCAATCCTGGCGATCGAGGACCGTCAATTCTTCGAGCACCCCGGGGTCAACTGGCGTGGCATCGCAAGGGCACTCTTGCGGGATTACCAGAGTGGCTCCCTGCGGGAGGGGGGCAGCTCGATCACGCAGCAGTTGGTCAAAAACTTCTTCCTCAAGCCAGAGAAGACGTGGAAGCGGAAGCTGGCGGAGGCCTACCTCTCCCTGATCCTCGAGACGCGACTGAGCAAGGAAGAGATCCTCGCGATGTACTGCAACCAGATCTACCTGGGGCAACGCGGGGGCTTTTCGATCAATGGGTTTGGCCAAGCGGCGCGGACCTATTTTGGGAAGGATATCCGGTCGCTGTCGCTGCACGAATCGGCCCTGCTCGCCGGGATCATTCGCAGTCCCAACTACTATTCTCCTTACAACCAGGAGGAGCGGGCGCGGGATCGGCGCAACTTGGTTCTGGAGAAGATGGTCGAGGTGGGCTACCTCACGCGGGCACGGGCAGACCAGACCCGACAGATGCCAATCGGGGTGACGGGAAGATCGCTGGGCGTCAACGTCTCGGACGCTCCATACTTTGTCGACTATCTGATCCGACAGTTGGACCGGCAGTACGCGGGGGACGAGCCCTCGCTCCGCTCCCTGCGGCTCTATTCGACGATCGATCTTCAATTGCAGCGGGCCGCCTATCAGTCTCTGACGCGGAACATGGCCGAAGTGGAAGATCGGATGGGCAACGAGTGGCGGGAGACGAAGGGGCTCCAGGCAGCGCTGGTCGCGATTCATGCACAAACGGGGGAGATCCTGGCGATGATCGGTGGGCGGGACTACTCGACGAGCCAGCTCAATCGGGCAACAGACGCCCGGCGGCAACCGGGATCGGTCTTCAAGCCTTTTGTCTACGCGGCGGCCCTCTCGCTCGCCGAGAGTGGTGTCAAGGACGCGATCACCCCCGCGACACTCTACCTCGATGAACCAAGGACGTTCGAGTCGCACGGTGAGACGTATGCACCGAGCAACTTCGGGGATTGGTTCGAAGGGCGCCCGTTGACCGTGCGGGATGCCCTGGTCGAATCGAAGAATGTCATCGCGGTCGAAATTCTGGAGCGGATTGGAGTCGCCCAACTGCAATTGCTGACCGATCGAGCTGGATTGACCGGGGTTCCCCCCTATCTCTCAGCAGCCCTCGGCGCTGGAGAAGCGACACCCTTGCAGATCGCGGCGGCCTACACCGCTTTTGCGAATGAGGGCAAGCGGGTCGTTCCGGTCGGCTTGCGCCGCGTCACGACGCGGGAAGGGTCGACCATCTACGAGTCGACGAGCGAGACGCGCGAAGTGATGAGCCGGCCGCTCGCGTTTCTGATGACCTCGATGATGCAGGATGTGCTGGCCCGGGGCACAGGAGTGCGGGTGCGCCAGCGAGGATTTACGGCGACGGCCGCGGGAAAGACAGGGTCATCACGGGATGCCTGGATTGCGGCCTATACTCCGCACTTGGTCTGTGTCGTTTGGGTCGGGTTCGATCATCACGCGGACATCAAGATGACAGGTGGGGCCATTGCCGCACCGATCTGGGCCGATTTCATGAGCCAAGCGCTCCGTTTTCGTCCCGATCTGGGTGGGGAATTTGTCGTCCCCGAGGAGGGTTTGGTCTCGTATCCCATCGATCCAGTGACGGGACAACTGGCAACGGCGGAGACAAAAGGCGCTCGGAATGAGTATTTTCTGATGGGAACGGGACCGGCGGGAGAAGAGGGTCAGTACTTGCCGGATCATTCGACAGATGTTGATGCCCTGACGAGCGATCGAGAAAAGAGCGGGAAGGGAGCAGCGGAAGCTCCGAGCGGGGCCGCTCCTGCCGCCAGTGTCGCTGCACCGGGGGGGGCGGCCCCCCTCCAAAGCGGGGAGACGACCCGAAGGAAGAGAGCAGAGCGTTCGATCCCAGCCCCCCCGGGCCGTCCAACCCCGATGACGGCCGCTCCGGCAGGGTCGAGTGAGCCTTCCTTACTGCAGCGTGTGGCTCGTGCCTTCGGTTTGGAGGGGGGACGAGTCGAAGAGACCGCCGCTGCCGCAGGAGCCGCCACAGGAGCCGTCAAGGGAGACAAACCAAGTGCCCGAGCCACGCCGCGTCCGACTCGACCAACCCCAGAGAAGAAGGCCACTGCGACCCGGCCGAGGCGGGTCGCGGACGCTCGTCCAACTCCCTCTCCGACCCCTTCGACCAGACCACCCGCCAGGAGGAGCAGAGAACGCTCAGGAAAAAGTGCCGGGACATCACCGGTCCTCAGCGCATCATCTTCGCCTGTTCCGTCTAAAGACCCCAAGGGTTCAGCATCCAGAGAAGTGGGCTTCCGATTGAGCGTCTGTGAGAAGACGGGCCTGCTTCCAATCCCAGAGATCTGTCCAACGACGACACGGCGGTTTCAGGCGGGACGGGAACCGACCCGGATGTGTGACTCGAGTCGCCACCGTTAGTCAGAGGGTCTGGGCCCCCAATCGGCTTGTGCCAGCAGGTCGAGAACCTCCTCGTCGCTCGTCTGTGAGAAGTCCTGGTACCACTCCCCTACCGCATCAAAGTCGTCTGGCTGGAGCGGGCAGACACAGCGAACATTGGGCGCGAGGCGATCGAAAAAGAGACAGCTTGACGGAGGTGCAACGGGGACGGCGACGATGATTGAACGGGGTGTTTGGCGGAGAAGGGACTGAACGGCGGCCCGCATCGTCGCCCCGGTGGCGAGCCCGTCATCGACCAGCAAGACGATCCTTCCGGTGACGACCAAGGGGGGCGCCCCCCTTCGATAGAGCGATTCACGGCGATCAAGTTCGATCATCTCCCGCGCGACGACCGCCTCGATCGCCGCCTGATCGAGGCCGAGAGCACTGGTCAGATCGGAGTTGAGGACGCGGACTCCGCCAGGAGCAAGAGCGCCAAAGGCCAGTTCCTCGTGGCCCGGGACACCCAGTTTTCGGACAGGAAGAAGATCGAGTGGGAGCCGGAGAGCACGGGCAACCTCAAAGGCGACAGGGACGCCCCCTCTTGGAAGAGCGAGAACGAGAGCTCCGGCATTGTCCACGTACTCGCACAGGGAATCGGCGAGAACTCTTCCCGCCTCGCGTCGATTCTGGTACCCGTAATCCCGCACTGTTGGAACTTGTTTCGACAGGAAGCCCTCCGATCTTCTGCACCTCGATCGCGCAGAGAGAGGGGAAGTGACGCCACGCCCCTTCCCCGTTCAGCCCCTTCGCCAGACGCGCACGACCGAAGAAGGGAACCGAATGCAAGCGAGTCACCGCTGTCCTTCGCGCGAGCCAACCAATCCCTCACTCGATTCTCCGGGGGGATTGGAAAAACAGGATCAGTGGGCATAGAATACGGTCTCGCCAGTTTGATGTGAAGCGATTGGCAAGGTCAATCGCGCACAGATCCAAATCAAGCAACAATTGAAGGAACTGTCCACCGTCAAGGGAGGAGTCTGTATGAGCAAGAGTGCCGGTCTTCGATCCGCGGGTATGCGGCGCCCTTGGCGTCGCCTTCTTCAGGTTGTTCTCCTGCTCGGAGTCTTATTGGTAGGGGGCATTCTGGTAGCGGGGCTCTTGCCGGTCCCCCTGGATGTTCCGGTCGAAGGAGCCAGCAATGGCGACGCCACCGGCAATCCGGGGAGTGGAGGGCTGCGGCGAGCGTTCCCGGCCATGAATCAGCCGGACACCAATCCGACCACCGTGGAGCGGGTGGCGCTCGGACGACTGCTCTTCTTCGATCCGATCCTCTCGGGGGACAACACCCAGTCCTGCGCGACGTGTCACCATCCGGATCTCGGATTCAGCGATGGAAGGGCCCGCTCGATGGGACACGGCGGGCAAGGAATCGGACCTGCCCGTACCGGAGGGACGACGACCAAGCGCCACTCGCCGACGCTCTGGAACTCGGCCTACAGCTTTCGGCTCTTCTGGGATGGTCGGGCGACGGACCTGGAGGATCAGGCCCGTTCACCGATCACGTCAGAGGTCGAGATGAACCAGAAGCCGGAGGAGTTGGTGGCCGAACTGAAGGCGGTCAGCGAGTACGTGGCGCTCTTCGACGAGGCGTTTGGAGGTCAAGGGGGCTCGGCCGTTACCTTCGAGAACGCCACCCGGGCCATTGCTGCTTTTGAGCGGACCCTGCTCAGCCAAAACTCGGCTTTTGATCGGTACGTCGCCGGGGATGCGACTGCGCTGTCAACAGAGCAGCGACGAGGGCTGACCCTCTTCCGATCACTCAAGACCCGCTGTTTCGAGTGTCACGGCTTTCCCACCTTTGCCAATCCTGACTTCAAGGTGGTCGGAGTGCCGGCCCTGGCCGGGCAGGAGCCTGACGCCGGTCGGGCGGAAATTGCCGGCGGTGAGCCCTACCGCAACGCCTTCAAGGTGCCCACGCTGCGCAACATTACCCGCACGGCCCCCTACATGCACAATGGACGCTTCGAGACGCTGGAAGAGGTGCTCGACTTCTATGCGGCGGGAGGAGGAATCGGGGCGGGCCTGAATCTCCCCAACCTCGACGACAAGATCCGCGCCTTTTCGTTGAGTCCAGAGGAGCGACGGGATCTGATCAGCTTTCTCGGATCGCTGACAGATGAGTCGGCGATGCCGACGATTCCGGAGCGTGTCCCCTCTGGACTGCCGGTTATCCCACGGATCGGCCAGTCGGGGCAGGCGGCACAAGCAGGGGGCAGGAACGAGGCGCAGCGTGCGCAGCCATCCCGGGATCCTCGCTCAGCGAAGACTTGGCAGGTCCAGCCCGGTCAGTCGATCCAATCTGTCATCGACCAGACCATTCCTGGCGATACGATCGAGGTTCTCCCGGGAGTCTATTCCGAGGCCCTGCTGGTCGACATCGACAACCTGACGTTGCGCGGACTTGCAGACAGCCAAGGACGGGCGATTCTCGATGGCCAGAACCGCTTGACCGATGCAGTCATCACCTCCAGCCACAACTTTACCATCGAGGGATTCCACCTGCGGGATTATGTCAACAATGGGATCACCGTCCACGGTGGGCGCAACGCCACCTTCCGCAATCTGCTGGTCGAGAATACAGGGCTCTATGGAGTCTACCCGGTCGAGTGCCAGGGGGTCCTGATCGAGTCCTGCACGGTTTCGCGCATCAAGGACGCCGGGATCTATGTCGGGCAATCCCGCGACATCATCGTGCGCAACAACACGGTCTACCAGAATGTCACGGGCATCGAGATCGAGAACTCGGTCAACGCGCTGGTCGAAAAGAACAATGTCTATGAGAACACCGGAGGGATTCTCGTCTTCCTGCTCCCGAACAATCCGTCAAAGGTCGGAACCGACTGCCGCGTGGTCAACAACCGGGTCGTCAACAACAACCATCCCAACTTTGGCGATCCCACCTCGATCGTCGGACGGGTCATGGCGGCGGATCGTACCGAAGTGACGGGGAATGAGATCCGCGGGAACGACACCTTCGGGATCGGGCTGGTCGGGCTGGCCATCGCGTTTCCGAAGGGACGCCAATTCGATGTCGGATCGATCCCGGAAGGCAACCGGATCTACGGGAATGTCTTTGCCGAGAATGGGCGCAACCCGGGCGGACAGGTCCGGGAGATTGGTGCCCGCAACTGCGACCTCTTCTGGGATGGGAGCGGTTGGGACAATGTCTGGATACAGCCGGGGACAACCTCCTTCCCAGCGCTTCTTCCGGGAGACGGCTGGCCGGAGATTGCCCGGAAAGCCTATGCCCGGGGATTCGCTTGGCTGCGAGATCGGCTGCTCTGAGCAATCTGGAGTCATCAGGGAGCTGGAAAGAGCGTCCTGGCCAGTGTGCTCATCGCGGTGGTGAGGCCCACTGACGGGTCGACCCGCCGATGGGAGCCGCCGGAGAGGCGGGCGAGGGAGGTCAGGTAGAGATCAGCGGCCCGGTAGAGCTGGTCGAGTGTCTCCTGGATCGCGTCCGGACGTGACCGGGCAGTTCCCGGAAATCCACCGCCACCGGCCGGGGGCTCCGGCTGAGAACGATCGGGGCGGGTCGCGTCCGGGAAGCGTTCCTCTGGAACAC
>JBMUAP010000165.1:0-6630 GCA_049454155.1 Blastocatellia bacterium | reverse complement strand
GCGGATCGCCGTCCGCAGCAGCCCATAGGCATCGAGGGCAGTCGAGGGAAGGACCACTCGCCATCCGGGGATTGCCGTGAAGAGCGAGGCCCCCGACTGGCTATGGTAGATTGCCCCGCCCTTAAGGTAGCCCCCAATCGGGACCCGCACCACCATCGGCGACTTCCAGTTGTTGGCCGAGCGCCAGCGGAGCACCGCAATCTCATTGCGCATCTGCATATACGCCGGCCAGATGTAGTCGAAGAACTGGATCTCGGCGATCGGCTTCAACCCTCGAACCGCCATGCCCATCGACCGTCCGACGATGTTGGCCTCGGCAAGGGGCGTATTGAAGACTCGGTGGGAGCCAAACCGGCGCTGCAAGTTGGCGGTCACCTTGAAGACGCCCCCTTTGCCTTTGACCTTCTCGAGGTACTGCTGCCGGCTGACATCGGCGACATCTTCCCCCAGCACGACAATCCGCGGATTCTGCTCCATCTCCTCGTGCAGACACCGGTTGATCAGGTCGACCATCGTCAGGTCATTCCCGGTAAACTCAGGACTCGCCTCGGTATCGAAGAGGGCTGAGGTCGGATCCACCTCGGGCGAGTAGACGAACTCGAGCGCCGACTCCTTCGATGGCTGGGGCAACTGGAGGACTCGATCGGTCACTTCAGCCAGCTCCGCATCGACTTGGCGGCGGATCTTCTCCAGCTCCACTGGCTGGACCCCGGCCTGCTCCAGGAGAGATCGCTCGAGCTTGACGATCGGATCCCGAGCCGCTTCGCGCTGCCGCTCCTCTTCGGGCCGGTACATCGCCTCATCGTCCGATTGTGAATGAGAGTAGGGGCGGACGACGTGGGCGTGCAACAATGCCGGCCCTCGCTGCTGGCGAACGTGGCGCAGGCACTCCTCGACGGCGGCGTAGCTCTCCTGGAAGTCCGTCCCGTCACACTCCATCACCTTGAGCCCTGGGAAGCCTCGCAGGAGATGCGAGATGTTGCCTCCGACCGTCTGGACCTCGACCGGCGTCGAGATGGCGTAGCCATTGTCCTCGATCAGATAGAAGACCGGCAGTTGCAGATTGGTCGCGGTGTTGAGCGACTCCCAAAACTCTCCCTCGCTCGTCGCCCCGTCCCCGGCGGAGACATAGACGACCTCATCCGCATGAAATCGCTCGGCGCGATCGGCGATCTCCTCGATCATCGAATAGCGATAGCCAGCCTCCGCCGTCCCAATCGCGTGCAGAAACTGCATCCCCGTGCAGGACGATCTCGAGACCATGTGCAATCGCGGACAGCCCCAGTGGGACGGCATCTGCCGCCCTTCCGAAAGACGATCCTCCTTCGCCGCGACGGCGTTGAGCAACTGCTCGGTGGGGGTCAGTCCCAGCTCCAGTGCCAGCGCCCGATCGCGGTAGTAGGCGTAGAACCAGTCGTATCCCGGACGCATCTGCATCCCGACCGCGGTCAGAACCGCCTCGTGTCCGGCACCGCTGATCTGAAAGAAGATGCGATTCTGCTTCTTGAGCAGCAGCTCCTTGTCATCCAATCGACGCGATTGGTACATGGTCCGATAGGCGCGGAGAAGGGTTGCAATGTCACTTAACCGGCCAGACTCTTTTTTTCGTTCTGAGATCATGCTTTCACTCTGCCATCAGCCAATGGGCATCCACTCTAGGGCGGTGCCTTCCGGCCAGGGGTGGCGCCTTCCGGCGTGACGCAGCGCCGACGTCACAGATGAGAGAGGGATCAGGCCCAAAAGCGGTAGCGGCACATTTTTGATCCAATAACCCGCAAGTCTATACAAGAAATCTCCCATTGTGCAAGCTGACCAGGACGGTTGCTGCACAGGTCCCGGTCAGGACCAAGCCACCGCTTGACAGATGCCCGGGCCGACAGTCACCATATCTCCTTCGATCGGGGCTGCCTCTCATACCGAAAATCAGGGCGAGAGGTGGGGGTGAGGGTGAGGGAAGACGTGTCACGTGTGGAGGGACCGATGCGCCTGACAAACGACGAGATCTCCCATCGACTGGCGAACCTGCCCGCCTGGGAGCGGATTGGTGACGAGATCGAGCGGGAATGGGTTTTGGAGAATTTTCAGGCGGCTCTCGCTTTTGTCAACCAAGTCGGGGCGCTGGCCGAAACCGCAGATCACCATCCCGACATCCTCCTCTACGGGTGGAACCGGGTCAGATTGACCTTGACGACCCACTCGGAGCAGGGTCTGACCGAGAAGGACTTCTCGCTTGCCACCTCGATCGATCAACTTTCCTCCGCCCATTAGTCGATCATGGAGGATCAGCCCCTCCGGAGCCGCATGCAAGAGAGTCTCAATGCTGTCAGTGTTCTGAGTGCGATGATCACGCCGGTGGTTCTCATCTCGGCCTGTGCGACGCTCATCTTCTCTACCTCGACACGCCTCGCGCGGATCGTCGACCGGGTGCGCAGTCTCATGCAGTCGATCGAGACCCTCTCCTCCTCGAACGAGGTCGATTTTCCGGAAGAACGCAGCCTCGAATTCGATCGGCAGTTGGCCATCCATACCCGACGCAGCAAATTGATCCAGAACTCCCTGACCAGCTTCTACTTCTCGCTGAGCCTCTTCGTCGGGGCAACGGTGACGATCGGACTCCACGCTGCCTTCCGAATTGTCCCCCTCTGGGTTCCCAATCTGCTGGGGATCGTGGGAACCCTGGTTCTCTTTTACGCATGTGTCACCCTCATCGTCGAAACGCGGCTCGCCCTTCGTTCCGTCCGCTCGGAGATGGAGTTTGCACTCTTTCTTCGGGCAAAGTACCAAGCGCGCCGCACCCACTGGCAGGAGGAGGAGATCGGGTGAAGCAGATCACGATTGTCTGCGACGGAAGCAGCCTCGGCAATGGAACCCGGGGAAGCCGGGCGGCCGCGGTCGCCATTCTCGAATACCGGAGCCATCGGCGAATTCTTGGCGAATATCTCGGCAACGGAACCAATCAGCAAGCCGAGATCGTCGCGGCGTGTCTCGGCTTGGAAGTCCTCAAGGAAGCCTGCCACGTCAAGATCGTCACCGACTCCCAGTATGTCGTCAAGACGATGAAGGGCCTCTTCCGGCGCAAAACCAACCTGCCCTTCTGGGAGCGGCTCGATCGTGCGGCGAGCCCGCACCAAGTCACCTGGACCTGGACGCGTGGCCACGCCGGCCATCCCATTCAGGAGAAGTGCGACCAAGCGGCGCGCGCGATCGCCTCCGATGGCCACGTGCAACAACCTCTCCTCGATCAGATCCTGACGTCGTGATCTCCGCCCTCATTTGAAGAAGCCAAATCCCTTCAGGTATGATCAGTGTTTCTTTCTTGAGGGATGAAGAGCCTGACGCAAGAGCGAAGAGAAGAGAAGAGAGGTGCGGGCATGAGGGGGAGAGGGTCGACACCAAGTGGAAGTCTGGATGGCGAAACGGAGAATGGGGAGGAGACTCGGTCACCAAGCCGGTTCTCGCGCTATCTCTCCCTGACGAAACCCCGCATCACGGTGATGGTCACACTGTCGGCGCTGGCCGGTTTCGGCGTGGGTTCCGCGTCGCCGGTTGACTGGGGACAGGTCGCCCTCTTCGCCTTGGGCATCGCGCTGCTCTCCAGTGGCATCGGGGCGCTCAACCAGTACTGGGAGCGCGATCTGGACAGCCTGATGAACCGGACGAAGGTTCGCCCCCTTCCCCGCGGACTGATCACACCCGGCCGCGCGCTCGCCTTTGGTGTGACACTCACACTCCTCGCTGAACTTTATCTTGCCTGGTGGATCAATCCGCTGACCGCCGGTTGGGGGCTGGTCGCGGTCGGAAGCTACCTCTTTGTCTACACCCCACTCAAGACCCGCACCCCGTGGTGCACCTTCATCGGCGCCATCCCGGGTGCCTTGCCCCCCCTGCTGGGCTGGACGGCGGCACGAAATGCGCTGGGGGCGGAAGCACTGGTTCTCTTTGGAATTCTCTTCCTCTGGCAGTTTCCACATTTTCACGCGATTGCGACGATGTACCGGGAGGATTATGCCCGAGCCGGGATTCGGATGCTGCCAGTTGTCGACCCTGGGGGGCGTTCCACCGCTCGGCAGATCGTCTTCTACGCGGTGTTGCTGCTGCCCGTCAGCCTTCTCCCTACCTATTACCAATTCTCCGGATCCCTCTACCTGGGAGGAGCCTTGCTGCTCGGGCTGCTCTATCTCGGAGTGAGCATCCAAACCGCGCGGGTCATGTCACGAGAGCACGCCCGACGCCTTCTCAAAGTTTCCGTTCTCTACCTCCCGCTGCTCCTCGGCCTGATGGTGCTCAACCGCTGATCAATCGGGACCGGGGAGAGTTCCCGGATCTTCCTTCCCTGGCGATTCCGAATGGGGCGCCGAGCCGGAAGCGGCCTTGCGAACCCGATCCATGACGGCGCGCCCCAGCCCTTCGAGAGGAACTGCTTGGCAAAAGATCCGGTTGATCCCCTCCGCATCACACTGTCGAAAGAAGGCAAAGAGGCGATGGGCGTAGGCTGCTGAATCTGGGCAGAGCGCGATTCGCTGGAACTGTTCCGGATGGGGCGGAGTACGCAGCCCAATCCAGGCGGCGTGCGCACCGGGAGACCAGTCTTGCTCGGGCAGGCCAGGCAGATCGATGACGATCACCTCCGCCCGCGGTGAGTAGTGACGGTACTTCATCCCGGGGCTCTTCGGCGGGTTTCCCCGATCGGAGGAGGCGACGTCAGTCCCATCGATCAGCCCTCCCGCGGGAACAAAAGCCGCCAACTCTTCGAACGAGACAGCGCCCGCACGCAATAGAATCAGCCGCTCTCCCGTGCAGTCGACCACCGTCGACTCCAGTCCGACCCGGGTCTGTTCTCCCCGCAAGATACACGCGATGCGCCCGTCGAGGTCCGCTTGGACGGCTTGCCAGGTAGTCGGGCTGGGACGCCCGGAGAGATTGGCTGATGGCGCCGCGACCGGGACGCCACAGGCAAGCAGGAAACGCCTGGCGACGCGATGATCGGGCATCCGCACCCCAATCGTCGGGAGCCCCGCCGTCGCCTCCAGCGGAACCCGTTCGTGTCGTGGCAGCAGAACCGTCAAGGGCCCAGGGAAGAACCGCTCGATCAATGGCCGGGCCAAGAGGGGAATCGCCGCCGCCACCTCGCTGATCTGTGCCCGGGAGGCGATGTGGGCGATCAAGGGGTTGTCGTGCGGTCGCCCCTTGGCGAGGAAGATCTTCCGGATCGCCTCCACATTAAAGAGATTGGCACCGAGGCCGTAGACGGTCTCGGTCGGGAAGGCCACCAATTCTCCCTGTCGCAGATATCCAGCCGCTCTACTTGGCGAAAAGGTAATCCGGGTCCGCATCTCAGGGGCTCTTCTCCTGAAGAGGGCTCGACTCACGTACGGCTGCCGGCCGGGGCCCTTCGATGAGGATGCCTCGGGTGCGCCGGGTGAAGTTGAGTTCGGTTTGGGGAGTGTCCACCTCCCGATACGGTGGAGAGAAGATGGTACGGCTCTGAATCGGCGTAGCACGATAGATCGTCCCAACCTCGAATCCGTTCTGGCCCCAGAAGCCATTGGAATCGATCCGGACGGGCTCCGGAACCGCTCCCGTTCCAGAGACCCGCGAAAATTGGACCCACCCTTGGCGCGAATCGGCTTGCCAATTGGTCACCTGTCCCGCGAGCGCGTAGAACCTGAGCACCATCTGGTCGTACGCACGCTTGACGTCAAGTCGGCCCGCGCCATAGACGGTGTTGGGAGTGCCGGTCGAGCCGCAGACGGCTTGGACCGCGGTAGGGATTGCCGTCTGGTTGAGGAGGTTCTCGGTCTGTTCGACCTGACCTCGAAGTTGCGGAAAGGCAGACCAGAGGAGGGCGACCGCTCCGACCACGTGGGGGGTGGCCATCGAGGTCCCGCTCAACGATCCGTAGCCATTGCCGCGCAACGCGGAACGGACCGAGAGTCCAGGCGCCATCAGATCGGGTTTGCGCCGACCACTTCCATCGACTGTCACCGGGCCCCGACTGCTGAACCGCAAGACCAGTCCGTTCAAGTCGACGGCCCCAATGGTATAGTTGGCTTGGTAGATCGCCGGCGGATCGCTCAGAGAGGAACAGGACGGCCCGCTATTGCCAGCAGCAGTGATCGTCATGATCCCCGCCGCCCGCTGGGCCTCGACCGCCTCGCGCAAGATCAGCGCCGAGCACCCTTCCGATGGAGGGCAACTCCAGGAGTTGATGGTGAGGTGCGGAGCCTTCGTCGGATCTCCCTGGTCAGGTCGCGCCCCGTACGGATAGGGAGCAAGAAAGAACTGGAAACATTCGAGGTAGGTCGCCGGGGTTCCATTCCCACGGTCCATATTCCGACAGCCGATAAATCGCGCGTCCGGGGCGACACCGATCCGATTCGACTGCCCGTCCCAGCCGAGCGCAGTTCCCATGGTGTGGGTGCCATGGTTGTCGTCATCACAAGGCGTCCGGGTCAGTGGACCGCACAGACCACCTCCCGAGCGGATACTGTCGTGCCAGTTGTAGTCGTGGGTGATTCCCTGTTAACTCCACCCTCGATACTGACGCTGGAGGGCAGGATGGTCCCACTGAATTCCCGTATCCTGCCCACCAATGACGAACCCCTGGCCAGTGACCCCCGCCCCCCAGAC
>JBMUAP010000164.1:0-6648 GCA_049454155.1 Blastocatellia bacterium | reverse complement strand
CAGGAATCCCACCAACCGCAGTGGCGACGACTGGCAGGCCACACGCCATCGCCTCCATAATCGTCAGGGGAAAGTTGTCGGCCTTGGCCGCATGGACGAAGAGGTCTGCCGCCTGGTAATAGCCCGCCACCTCCTCTCTCACTGCGGTATAGCCAAGTGAGATCACCTTGGCGCTACCGACCGATTCTGCCGGCCCTGCTTGGCCAACACAGAGGAAAATAATCTCACGATCCCAGCTCCTGCTTCCGATCGAGGCGATCGCGGCCTCCATCGTCTCAAAATCCTTGAAGGGATTGGCTCGACCACGATTGGCCAGGTAGAGCACGACCAGCGCCCCGGCCGGGATACCCAATCGCTGTCTCGCTGCTTGCCGATCCCCCGGGTGAAAAACAGAGAGTTCAATGCCATACGGAATGACCCGCCTCTGCTGGAGCGCTGGCGCCAGAATCGATGACTCGACCCGCTCCATCAACCAATGGCTTGGAGTCGCGACGTGAAGGTGGCTCTTGCGGTAGATCGAGCCTTTCCGGCGCAGGTTGTAGCGTGTCGCATCCCGGCTCACCGCTGGGTAGGTCGCGAGCGATGGACACTCGCCACACTCGATCCGCCAACGCTGACAGTCAAGTGTGTAGGCACAATGGCCGGTGTAGAGCCATTCGTCGTGGAGCGTCAGCACTGTTGGAATGTGCGAACTGAGGCGGGACAGATCGCGGAGATCGAAATAGCCTCCGTGGAGGTTGTGTCCGTGGACCAGTTGAGGGCGAAACGGAAAGGCGTCAAGGGCCAGTCGACTCTCCGGATAGGCGAAATCCTCAAGCCCCATCTTCCACTTGGCCCAGCGATCGATCTCGAGCAGGCGGGCCAACTTCCGGGCCACCAGGGAGCTTGGCGCTCTCCCATCGATGGCCAAGCGACGGGATGATTCGAGCAGGGATCGTGCCAAGCGGCGGTGACCTTGCCGCGGAACCAGCTCGACCGTGCCCTCGTCATCTCCCCGCTTCTGACCGACGAAGAGGGTCGATTCGTGTCCCCGGGCTCTCATCCCGAGGTGGAGCAGTGACGCGATCCACTCCGCTCCCCCCGCTTGGTCCGACGTGCTGAAATAGGCGATCTGGTATGGTCTCACCTCGCCTCCCCCAGCAGTGCCTGGGCGAGCAACGGGGCCCGCTGTTCAAAGGTGTGGGCGGCGAAAACGCGCCGCTGCCCCGCCAGGGCCATCTCGCGCCTCTTCGCGGGATGATCGAGCAGATAACAAGCCTTCTCGACACACTCGTCGAGGTCGCGGTAGGTGGCCACTTCGTCATCGATCTCGAAGTATCCAGAGAGATTCTTCTTCCAATCGGTGAGGAGACAGGAACCGACCCCAGTCGCCTCGAAGAGCCGCATATTGGAAGCACTCTCCGCCGAGAGGTCGAGATGGGTATTGAGTGAGACCTGCGTGCGCTGCAAGCGCTCGAACATCTGCAGGCCATAGACGGCCGGTCGCGCGATCCGCAGAAGGCTTCGCGGAAAACGCTGTGGAATGAAAGGGCGCTCCTGCCACCGTGCGATCCGGCCAAGGATCGGCAGCCCCTCCCAGATCGACTGCGGAACTCCACCCCGTCGCAGAAGATCGACCATCTCGTACCCAGCGACCTTGCCGACCATCAGAAGAAGGCTCCCCCAGGACGGTTGCACAAGGTCCGACCAGATCGTCAGGTCGAGCCGTTCCGCCAACTGGCGGAGCAACCGCTCGCGTCCGGAATGGAACTGATGGCGCAGAATGATCGAACCGATGAATCCAACGGCCGTCTCTGCTTCGCCAGGGGGGATCCGCGAAAGGATGCGTGGGTCGAAGGCATGATCGATCCGCCGACAGTCGTGCCCCTCTGCCGCAAAGTGGCGCTCCAGCTCCGGCACACACGTCAGGACAACGTCACATTCCCGAAAGATGGCCGGATTGCGGTACGGTGCCCCACACCAGATACCAATGCGGCGAATCGATGGGGCTACCTCCCGGAGAGAGTTGACAAACGCTGCCGGAAAGCTCGCATAGTCGGTCAGAAAGAGTACTTCCGGCTGGCAGTGCCGCACCTGCTCGCGAAGAATGTCGAGCTGCCAGGTCGACTCCCCAAACGCCACTCCTGCCTCCGCGGCCCATTGTGTCTGGAGCGAACGCGCATTGGCAACGATCTCCTCCATCGCCCAGCCCAGGGGTCGCAGTGCCGCCGACCACATGTCGGCCCAGGCGCAGGCGTCGTGCATCAACGCCGCGTGTTGCTCGGCATAGCCATGCTCTCCCGCTGATGGCTGCTCTTGCCCAATCTGGCGGAGGTAGGTGGCCGGAAGAGTGCTGATCCGCAACGCCTGGATCAAGTTGCCCCTCCCGATCGACGATGTCCCGCCTTGCCTTCCTGCCCCTTCTTTCCCTCGAGGTAGAGGCTCTCGAACTCTCTGTCGGGATGGTCCGTTCCAGCCAAGTCGACCGACAGCGAGACCTGTCCAGCTTGGCGCACAATCTGATCAAATCCCACCTCCTGGAGGAGCCGTCGAAGAGAGGTTTCGTCGTAGGCCCAGAGGTGATGACCGTGCGCCCGCATCATGAGATTGATCCGGTCGAGTGGCGAGTCGATCGGCTCAGAAAACTCAGGGGAGTAGAGAAATGGGTCGTTGGCAACGTAGGCACGCAGAAACTTCTCCGCGTCGGGTGTCGAGATCCGCAGAACCCCTCCGGGCTCGAGGACCCGGTAGCACTCTCCCACCAAGCCGTGCCCCTCTTCCTGCGACAGGTGCTCGATGAGATGCTCCATGAGGATCGCCCGGCACGACCCATCCCGGAAGGGAAGCCCCCCCCTTACATCCCAGACGACATCGGCATATCCCCTCGCCGAATCGACATTGACCCATCCGGGCAGCGGGCGATACCCGCATCCGAGATTGACCAGCAACCCCCGTTCAGGCAAGGAGCAGAGGCGGCGGTGCGTCTCAGCACCCGCTCGCCAGCGATAGTAGGGATCACTCAGACGAATCGCCAGACGACGCCCAAGCAGCCTCGATGCCAGTCCCCGTATTCGTTCCCAATTCACGTCAGAAGCCCTCGGTGCTGTCTGAGGTACTCCATCGCCTCCTGGATGACCCGGGCCACTCCCTCAGAGAGGGACAGCTCTGGTAATGGCTCATCGATCACGGGGGTTGGGTCGACCATGACCTCCTCCCCAACCAGCTCACCCCGCTCCACCTCGCAGGAGAGCTGGCGCGCCACCTCCTCGGCCATCTCGGCAATCCGGACCCAGTGCCGGCCGGCGATGTCGATCGCCGTCTCCCCACCGTCGAAGAACCGGACCAGCCGCTCGACGCCATCTGACTTGTAGAGAAAACGGCGCCGCTCCTCACCCGTCGTCATCATGCGGACCTTCCCCTGTGTCAATCCTGTCAGGACAAAGTCTGTCACCACGTGGGATCGCTCATCCGGGGACTCCCACCCGTAGATGTTCCATAATCGAGCGATCCGTCCCCCCAACTGACGGGCCCACCCCTCGGCCATCCACTTGGTCTGTCCATAGGCGGTCGGCTGCCCCGCCAACTGCGAGGTGACAAAGAGAAAAGGGATCTTCGTCCGGCTCAACGCATCAAAGACCCGTGTCGAGAGTTGACAGTTGTTGAGGTACATCTGATGCTGTCGCTCCTGCAGCGTCAGGTACTTCGCCCCTCCCGTATCCCAGGCAAGAAACCAGACACGGTCAACCTCTCTCAAGCAGGGATCGAGATCGATCACCCGCAAATCCTCGCCCGTCCGGAGATCGATCGACTTGACCAAATGGCCTGCCTGTCGCAACTGCCCAACCAACTCCGTCCCGATCAATCCTGCCCCACCCAACACCAGCTCTCTCATTATCGCTCCAACTGCCAAACCCGCTCGGCCACCGCTACCTCCCGGCAATCGGCCAATCCCCAGGACTCCCCATTCAGATAAGGCACCCCCTCGATGGTTGCCTCTTCCCCGTGATGCGGACGCACCCCCTCCGTACAAGAGGTCGGGTGCGCCATATGCAGAATCTTTCCCAACCGCTCGAGCCGCTGACCGTGTGCCTCCATCTGCGCCGCTCCCCGCCGGTCACACCCGATCCGGTGGCGCACCAACGATTCGTCATATCCACGCGCCGCCTCCCACGCCTTGCGGGGGGCCATCAAGAAGTCACCCGTCCCATGTCGGGTCCACTCGATCCGCCGCTTGTAGCGCAGACAGTCCCCCGACCCCACCCCTTCGGTGCGTCCTTCCCTCCAATCGATGTCCATCCGCTCCGCCGTATAGGCCACGCCGTCGTCGATCGCCCCCTGTCGAAAGGCGAGGATCGCGTCGGGGGCCCCCGCCACATCAGCGTTCCCTGCAATCACCCACTCCGTCCTCGCACGCCGGATCCCCACATTCTTGGCGTGATACTCCATCAAGGGGAGCGAGGGGTTGCGCGAAATCTCCGCGTGAATCGAGTCCGGGATGGCATAGGCCCTCAGCGAGGGAAAGGCCCGCGCCAGGTCAACCGAGAGCCAAGGGCGTCCTTCCGGAGGATTCCACTCGACAAAGATCACCTCCTCGACGAGATGGCGTAGATTCCATTCGATTGCAATCCGGACCCGCTCAGCGAAGTCCGGCATGTAATCATCATTCCGCCCGACCAACACCAAGGAGACAGAAGGACTCTCGGGCTTTTGTCGGAGCAGGAGCTGGCTGTAGGCGGTCGCCCCTCGAACCGCATATCCAAACCGATCCAGACGGTATCGGACAGATTGAACCAATCTCATACAGTTTCTTTCGTCCCGAGAAGACTCCAAAAAAGAAACAACCTTTCAGGAATGGAGCCAATGAGAAACGTCGCCAAGTCCAGCAGCAAATTAGCCGGAATCTCGAATAAAGCAGTACTCTTCTTGAGTCGGCGAAACAGAAAATAGTCGGTATCCCATCGATTTGATACTGTCGATAGCGTCTCTCGTTTTTTTGATCCCAACGCCTGGAAAACGATGATGAAACTCGACCAGAATCTGGCCAGGACGAATCTTGGCTCGATAGATATCTTGGATCACCTCATATTCAGCCCCCTCAATATCCATTTTCAAAACGTCAATCTGGGCATGTCCCAGCTCTTGGATAATGGTGGCGAGCTTCTTGACTGGTACTGTTATCGCTTTTGATTTTGTGGAGGGACGATCAAGAATGGTATGAGAGACATGTTCAGGGTTCTCAGGAGGGCTGAATGAAACATTCCCATCAAATGAAGCAATGCCATATTCATGCATGATGAAACGATCTGAAAACCCTTGTCTCTTGACCCACTCAATCGATCTTGGGGTAGGATCAAAGGCATGAACAGTCAGACCATACTTATCAATCAATGCAATATCGAATGTGGCGTCCTCCCCAATTCCAAACGAATAAACGACGGACTGCGAGTGAAGTTCCGTTGTCACGACATCCCACCCACCATAATCAGAGCCGAATCGATCTACCGGACACGTTACGTCTGGCTTAATCATCTGTTCTTGATGTCGATTACCTCTGAACATCGACTTGAATCTTTCAACAATGTTCCTCATGTTCTGTTCCACAAGCTGCTGCTTTTCCACCTCTTCAAAAACAGGTGTAACCAACTGTGTCGGATAATCATTCCCGTCAATATCCAATAGAGGGTTCGTTTAATATACCCTCCAAAAATCTGGCGATACTCATCCTCCGGGAGGTGTCGCTGCCACAGCCGGCGAAGGGTCAGTGGGTTCATCGGAGAGCGTCGGCTCGTCAAATAAGACCAACCCCACGTCAGGGTAAAGGGCACTTGATTCCCAAATCGTGGCGGGTTGGGTCGATTCCAGACGGTTGCCCCTCTCGCCAACAGATATTGGTAGCCTCGACTCATCGCCCGATAATGGAAGTCGTGATCAGCCCAGTAGTGGGGAAATCGCCTCTGGTCGATCAATCCCACCTCCCGAAAACAGATCGACGGAATCAACACCCCACGACCTCCTGGTGGGTGTCGAAGTGGACGGCTCGGGCCATCCACCGGCTCATCCTGCCACCTTGAAGCATCTGGGTGCCAGAATGGGGGCTCTCCCTTCCACTCCAATTCCCCAGTTGCTGTCGTGCGGTTCTCCGCACAGATGACACTCCGCAATGGGGAGCCCCGATAAGTATCTACTAAAGTCGAGATCGTCCTTGATTCGACCAAATTGTCATTGTTCAACCAAAGGATCAGATCCGCCCCAGACCGTATCGCCTCCGCCACCCCCAGATTGATCGCTCCACTCCACCACAAGTTCCCATCCCCAGAGATGATCTTGACATCGGGAAATCGCTTGCGGCACTGCTCAGCTGTCCCGTCGGTGCTCCCGTCATCGATAAGAAGAACGGTCTTTATCGAGTAATCGTCTTGAAAAAGTTGCTCAAGACAATCGGCCGTCTCCTCCCACCGATTAAATGCTGGAATGACAACTGCTATGTGAGGGCACAGATTCATCGCCGTTAAAGAATTGATGTCCTTTAGTCTTTCAAATTTTCTTAGGATCCTTGTCGAAATGCAGACTTGTAAACTCTAAGGGTATCTTCCGCTGCTTGCCGCCACGTGTATCTTTGCACAAGTTGTAGACCCAGCATTTGAATCCGCTTTCTTTCATCTGAATCTA
>JBMUAP010000163.1:0-6720 GCA_049454155.1 Blastocatellia bacterium | reverse complement strand
GCCCGCCGAGCGGAAATACCATCGCTTGGCAGAGGATCACGGCTCGCAGTGAGAGCGAACTGGTTGCCGGGAAGCTGGAGCTGGATCCTCACTAATTTGCTGCTGCGCCCCCAGGGTTTCGAGTTAGCCTCTGGTCGAGTTTGAGTGGAGTCGAGATTGCAGATCACACCAACAACCTACGAAGAGTTTGTCGCCCTGGCAGCACGGGGAACGGTCATCCCCCTCGTCAAGACGGTGATGGCCGATTTCCTGACGCCCGTTTCCGCTTACCTGCGCATTGAAAGAGAGGCCGAGCAGGCCTTTCTGCTCGAATCGGTCGAGGGGGGCGAGAAGATCGCGCGGTACTCCTTTCTCGGGTGTGCCCCGCATACCATCGTCCGGGCCCGTTCTGCTTCGGAAGCTGGACGAGATCCGGAGGTCCTGATCGAACGGGGGGGGGAAGTGGTCGAGCGGCGTGACGCGCCATTGCTCGACGTGCTGCGGCAACTGACCACCTCGCAGCATCCGGTACCAATCCCCGGGCTCCCTCCTTTCTCCTGCGGAGCGGTTGGCTATCTTGGCTACGACGCAGTGAGGTGGTTTGAGGAACTTCCGGCGCAAGCTGAAGACGATCTCGGACTGGCTCCGGCGGTGGTCATGTTCTTTTCCAGTCTGTTGGCCTTCGACCATGTCCGTCACCAGATCCACATCATCGTCAATGTCTTGACCGAGGGGATTGAGGGAGAGGAGGCACTGCGCGGGCGCTACATTGCGGCCTGCACAGAGATGGCCCGACTGGAGGCGTGCTTGGCTGCGCCGACGCCGCTGCCGGCGGTGACCGTCCGCCAATCCTCCCTCTCGATCCGGTCGAACATGTCCAAGGAGTACTACCTCTCCGCCATCGACCGGATCAAGGAGTATATTCGTGCCGGAGATGCTTTCCAGGTCGTCTTCTCACAGCGGTTCCAGACCGAGATCGAGACGACCCCCTTCCAGATCTACCGTGCGCTACGGGTGATCAATCCTTCTCCTTACATGTTCTTCCTCAAGCTGGGGCCAGAGGAGACGTTGCTGGGAGCGTCTCCGGAGATGTTGGTTCGATCGATTGGGCAGGAGCTGGAGTACAGGCCGATCGCGGGGACGGCACCGCGTGGCAGCACGGAGGAGGAGGATCGGCGGCTGGAGGAGCGGTTGATGGCCGACGAGAAGGAGCGGGCCGAACACATCATGCTGGTCGACTTGGGACGCAATGACCTCGGCCGAGTCTCCACTTATGGATCGGTCCGGGTCGAGAAATTGATGTTCATCGAGCGGTTCTCGCACGTCATGCATCTCGTCTCGAGCCTGCGGTCGACCCGGCGGGAGGATCTCGACTGTTTTGATGCCCTGGCGGCCGTCTTTCCCGCGGGGAGGGTCTCGGGCGCCCCTACGGAGCGCGCCATGCAGATCATCGATGAGCTGGAGCCCACTCGGCGCGGAGCGTACGCGGGGGCGGTTCTCTATTTCGATTACTCGGGCAATCTCGATTCGTGTATTGCCTTGCGGACGATGTATGTTCGGGGCCGGCACGCCTATGTGCAGGCAGGAGGGGGAATTGTGGCGGATTCCGTCGGGGAGACGGAGTTCGAAGAGACGATCAATAAATCACGGGCATTGATCCGTGCGATTGAACTGGCGGAGAGAGGGCTATGACAGAGGCGAATCCAAGGTGCGGGCCGCGGCTCAGGTGGGCCGCTTGGTGGAGTGGCTGGGGAGCTTGCCTGCTGGGGATGATCCTGGTCGGCGGAGGAGTCCTGCGCGCGCAGCCTCCCCGGAAGAAGAACGCACCGCCCCCTGGAACCGAACCGCCCCCCATCTCCTTGCAGGAGGCGGCGAAGGTGGAGGCGGTCGTCAAGACAGACCTGGGGGTCTTTCGTTTCGAGTTCTTCCCCTCGCAGGCCCCGAAGCACGTCCAGGCCTTCGTGAGGAACGCACGCGCAGGTTTCTATGACGGTTCCGCCTTTCACCGAGTGATCGAGCGGGGGATCATCCAGGGGGGAGATCCCCTTCTTAAAGATCGACGGACCCCGCGTGCTCGCTGGGGCGCAGGCGGGTTGAGCCAATTGCCGGATGAGTTCAATGAGGTTCGCCATCTCTCTGGCATCGTCTCGACGGTCCGTCTCCCCGGTAAGCCGAACAGCGGCGGGGCGCAGTTTTTTGTCTGTGTGACGGACCAGCCGTCCTTGGATGGACAGTACACCGCCTTCGGGCAGGTGACCGAGGGGATGGAGGTGGTCGAGCGGATCTCGCTGGTGCCAGCGGACGCCCAGCAGCGGACGCTCGAACCGGTTCGCATTCAGTCGATCACGATCGAACCTTATCGGGAAGAGCCATTCAAGGAAGCCGGGGTCGAGGAGATGCGCCGAGAGGTCATTCTCCGGACGACTCTCGGGGACCTGACGCTGGCACTCGATCCGGATCTGGCTCCCGAGCACGTCCGCAACTTCCTCAATCTGGTCGAGAGCGGCTGGTACGACCGGACCAGTTTTCATCGAATCGTCCCGGGCTTTGTGGTGCAAGGGGGAGTCGGCGCGACGCGGGCAGGAGAGAAGCCCCACGTGGCCGACAAGTGGGTGACGACCCTCAAGCCGGAGTTCAGCACTTTACGGAAGCACTTACGCGGAGTTCTTTCGATGGCGCGCAATGATGACCCCAACTCGGCCTCGACCTCATTCTTTCTGGTGCTGGCGCCCGCGCCGAACCTGGATGCGAAGTATACCATCTTTGGGAAGTTGGTCGACGGATTCGATACGCTCGACAAGTTGGAGAAGGTCCCGCGTGGACCGGATGGGCAGACACCACTGGAGCGGATCGAACTGATCGAAGCGGCGATCAAGCCCTGATCGCGAGGTTCGGTCCCATCTGGTGCGAAGGGCGTGGAAGATGCCAAAGATCCTCATCATCGATAACTACGATTCGTTCACTTATAACCTCGTCCAATATTTGGGGGAGCTGGGCGCAGACCTCGACGTCGTCCGAAACGACCGCGTGACGGTGGCGGAGATTGCCGCGTCAGCGCCGGCGAAGATCGTCCTTTCGCCGGGTCCGTGTACACCAGATGAAGCGGGGATCACGCTGGAGGTGATCCGGACGTTTGCTGGTCGGATCCCGCTGCTGGGGGTTTGCCTGGGCCACCAAGCGATCGGGCAGGCGTTTGGTGGCCGGGTGGTGCGGGCACCCTACTTGATGCACGGGAAGACGAGTCGGATTCTGCACGACGGGCGGACACTCTTCACCGGGATCGAGAATCCCTTTGTCGCGACACGGTACCACTCCTTGATCATCGAGCGGGAGACGCTTCCGGCCGAGCTGGAGATCTCGGCGACGACTTCGGATGGGTTGATCATGGCGGTACGCCATCGCCGCTTCAACTGCGAGGGGGTGCAATTTCACCCTGAGTCGATCATGACAGGGGAGGGGCGCAAGCTGCTGCAGAACTTCCTCCGTGGGGAAGGAGCAGGGGGGGCAGGGGGATGAAAGAGATCCTCGAGGACCTCCTCGCTGGGCAGGAGTTGACGATGGAGGAGGCATCGGGCCTCTTTGAGCTGCTCCTTCGCGAAGAGACGAGCGACGTCCAGATTGGCGCCCTCCTGGTGGCGCTCGCCGCCAAAGGAGAGACGGAGGAGGAGCTGGCGGGAGTCGCCCGTGCCATGCGCGAACGATCCCGGCGGATTTCGACCCGGCATCGTCAATTCATCGACACCTGTGGAACGGGCGGCAGTCCCGCCAAGACGTTCAATTTATCGACGGCGGCAGCCTTTGTCGTCGCGGCGGCGGGGCTTCCCGTCGCCAAGCACGGCAATGTCGGCGTGACCAGTCGGGCGGGGAGTGCCGATGTGTTGCGGGCGCTGGGCGCGAGGATCGAGCTCCCCCTGGAGCGCGTCGAGGCGATCTTCGATCAACTGGGGGTCTGCTTCCTCTTTGCGCCGCTCCATCATCCGGCGACGAAGCGGGTCGGGGCGGTGCGGCGTGAGTTGGGAATTCGGACGATCTTCAACCTGCTCGGTCCCTTGACCAACCCGGCGGGGGCGCCATTTCAGTTGATTGGAGTGGCAAGGGAAGAGGCACAGGACCGGATTGCCGGGGCACTCTTCCGGCTTGGGGTGGAGCGGGCCTGGGTCGTGCGCGGGGCGGATGGGCTGGACGAGATCACCCTGGCGGCGGAGACGCGGATTGGGGAAGTGACGCAGCACGGCGTCGAGTGGTTCTCGATTCGACCCGAGATGTTCGGGCTCAAGACCCGTTCGATCGACCATCTGCGAGGGGGGACCGCCGAGCAGAACGCGGGACTGATCGAAGCGGTTCTCGCTGGGGAACGGCAGGACGAGGCGCTCGACCTGATCCTGCTCAATGCCGCCGCGTCCTTGGCGATCGCCGAAGGGGCCCGGAAGGGGGAGGCCACCATCCGTCAGTCGCTCCCGGGGGCGTTGGCCAAAGTGCGGGCCGTTGTCGAGGACGGGCTCGCCCTGCGGCGCCTCGAGGCTTTTCGAGACGCGACCCTGGTCGAAGATCTGCCGTCCCCCCAGAACCAGCCAGAGGAGCAAGATCACGTTGCCCCATCAGGATCGACCAGCGACCAGCCGCCGACGCGTCCACGTGGCGTGACGGAAGAATGAGGGAAGAGGAGTGAGCGGGAACATTCTCGATCAGATTGTGGCACGGAAGCAGGAACGGCTCGAAGAGGCTCGGCGACGGGTCCCACTGGAAGCGCTTACCGCGCAAGTTGCCCCGGCTGTAGAACGGGGGAAAGGTCAACCTGGCCCATTCGAGACCGCTCTGCGGCACTCTGGCATCCAGATCATTGCTGAGATCAAGCGGCGCTCTCCCTCCAAGGGGGTCATCCGCCCCTCCTTTGATCCGGTGACAATTGCCCGCAACTATCAGGCACACGGCGCCGCCGCCATCTCCTGTCTCACCGAGGAGGACTTCTTCGATGGCTCGCTCGATCATCTGCGCGCCATTCGGACGGTGACAACGCTGCCGATTCTCCGTAAGGATTTCCTCTTCGATCGGTACCAGCTCTGGGAGGCGCGACACGCAGGGGCCGACGCCGTCCTCCTCATCGCGGCGATGCTCTCCCCGGGCCACTTCGAAGATCTGCTCCTCGAAGCCTACGCGATCGGATTGGACGTCCTCGTCGAGGTTCACGACGAGGAAGAGATGGAGATGGTGCTGCGTTACCCGACGCGAATTCTCGGGGTCAACAACCGCAACCTGCGGACCTTCGAGACCACCCTCGAAACGTCGCGACGCTTGGCGGCAAACTTGCCTCGCCAGGCCGTACTGGTCAGTGAGAGTGGGATTCGCACCCGCGCCGACCTCGCCTATCTGCAAGAGGCAGGCTTTGACGCCTTTCTGATCGGAGAGGAGTTGATGCGTGCCCCAGATGAGGGAGTGGCCCTGCGGGCGTTGATTGGCTGATGAAGACGACACCATTTCTCAAGATCTGTGGGATCACTTCCCGGGAGGGGGCCGAAGCGGCGATGGACGCCGGGGCGACTTGGCTCGGCTTCAATTTTCATCCGCCCAGCCCGCGCTACATCGCGCCCGAGCAGGCGAGGTCGATTGTCGATCAGTTGCCGCTGGGGATCGCAACTGTTGGTGTCTTTGTCAACCGGCCAGATCCTGCCGAGGTCCAGTCGATCATGGACCTTGCCGGGATGCAGATTGCTCAGTTGCACGGCGACGAGGACGCGGCCTACTGCCGTCAAGTCGGATCGGCGCGGGTCATCAAGGCTTTTCGGGCGGGACCCGATTTCGTGCCGAGCCAAGTCTTGGCGTATCCTGTCGAGTGGGTCCTTCTCGATGGCTACCACCCCCACCTCTATGGGGGCACCGGACGGCAGGTCGACTGGTCAGTGGCGGCCGAAGTTGCCCGTCTGGCCCCGCTCTTCCTGGCGGGAGGGCTGAGCCCAGAGACAGTGGGAGAGGCCATTCGACAGGTCCACCCATTCGCCCTCGATGTCAACAGCGGGGTGGAGCGAGCGCCCGGAATCAAGGATGCCGCCCGCTTGGCGCAGCTTCGAGAACAGATCGATTTGACCGTGGCGTCCGCTCCGGAACCAACTTGGGAGAACAGTTGATGGCTACTCCAGACTTTGCCGCATATCCGGATCCCTCCGGTCACTTTGGTCCCTACGGGGGGAGCTTCGTCCCCGAGACCTTGATGCATCCGCTGGCGGAGCTGCGGGAGGCCTATGCCGATGCCCTGCGTGATCCGGCCTTTCTCGCGGAGTTCGACCGCCTCGCCCAGGAGTTCATTGGCCGTCCGACGCCGATCACCTTTGCCGAACGGTTGACGCGCCATCTCGGGGGAGCGCAGATCTACCTCAAACGGGAGGATCTGAATCACACTGGCGCGCACAAGATCAACAATGCGCTCGGGCAGATTCTGCTGGCGCGCCGCATGGGGAAACGGCGCATCATTGCCGAGACGGGAGCGGGCCAGCACGGCGTGGCGACCGCCTCGGTCTGCGCCTGGGCGGGGCTCGAGTGCATCGTCTACATGGGCACGGAAGACATGCGCCGTCAGTCCCTCAATGTTTTCCGGATGCGCTTGATGGGGGCCCAGGTGGTCGGGGTCGACTCGGGGAGTCGCACCTTGAAGGATGCGATCAACGAGGCCCTCCGGGATTGGGTGACCAATGTCGCCGATACCCACTACCTGCTCGGTTCCGTTCTTGGGCCGCACCCCTATCCGAT
>JBMUAP010000162.1:0-6767 GCA_049454155.1 Blastocatellia bacterium | reverse complement strand
CAGGAAGAGGGGAACCTTGACTCGGGGGGCAGATCGTCGAGAAGTTCGCTGACGAGCGCCGACAAGCCCTGCGTCACTTGGAAGAGGCCGATGGCGGCAATTCCCGCGGCCCCGGCCGCCATCACCTCCCGGTAGTTCTCTCTTCCCACCCCTCCCAGGGCGAAGACCGGCAAAGAGACGCGCTGGCAGATCTTCTGCAACCGCTCCAGCCCCATCAGTGGCCCATCGATGGTCTTGGAGTTGGGGGAGAAGACAGGGCCGGTAACAATGAAGGTCGCCCCTCCCTCCTCGGCCAGCTGCGCTTCTGTCAGGTTGTGGGTTGAGACGCCAATCAGAAAAGGGGCGAGACCTCGTTGATCCCGTAACCGCCGCACAGCGTCGACGGGAAGCGAGGTCGACCGTAAATGAACCCCATCGGCTCCACTCGCCAACGCGACGTCCAATCGATCGTTGACCAGTACCCGTGCTCCGGCTGGACGGGCAGCCGCGATTGCTTCTTTTGTCATCTGGCAGAGGAGTCGGGCGGGAATGTCTCTCTCGCGAATTTGAATCAGCTGACAGCCGGCGGCACTGGCTTCAGCGATCTTCTCAACTTCTCCTGGCCACCCTCGTGGGTTTCCGAGGCGATTGCTGATCAGGTAAAGCCACATCTTTCGCCCATTCCCACAACCGGTTGATGCTTTACGAGATCGATGTCATATCTGATCCTGCTTCTTGCTTCACAGAAGGGGACCTCTTTGAACGATCGGCCATCTCCGCGACCCGCTGTCGAAAGTTGAATGTCTCTCGAATCCCTAGAATGACATTGAACAGGCCCAACCCAGCCACTGCTCCTCTGACCCATCCGCTCGAGGCTACCTCGGGCAGCCAGGGAGCCCCGAGTCGCTCCGAGAGTAGGTACAAGAAGAAGTTCTCCTCCCAGAATTGAACGGACCAAGGCAGAAACAGCAAGAGGATTCCTACTTCAAAGCTGATTAGAATATAGATGATCACAGTAAGCTTTGCGGTCATCAAAACCCCAGTCCATCCTCTGGTCACTGACTCATGCACCGTTGTCTCCCTCCATCTTCGCAGCATAGCAGGTCGCTCCAAATGAATCCAAAAGGGGGAACCTGACTCCTTCAAGGCCGGGCGATCCGCCGCGCATCTGGCAGGGAGGGGGGAGACCCGCTATGGGGTGAGTGCGTCCAGGAGAATGGTCTTCTTTTCACGATGGCGAACGATGACCATGGAGAGTGGCTCCCCTGTAGACTGGAAGAGCGATTGCGAAAGGGTCTCAATGCCGGTGATGGTCGTAGAATTGACCTGGGTCACAACATCTCCTGCCTGGAGACCGGCGATGGCGGCCTTGCTCTTCTCCTCGACGGAGGTCACCAACAGTCCATTCGTCACCGCAAAATATCCCATCAGTTGCCCCGCTAAGGGGGCCGTCTCGATCCCAAGGAAGACACGCAACCGGACTCTGGGAGGGGCAGGGACCGTGATCGTGTCGAGGAAGTACTTCATCTTCTCGATCCTCTCCAGCAGCCCGGGACGGGCTGGATCTCCCTCCCGCATCAATCGCAGGCTCGACTGCATCTCCTCGATCTTTTGAGCGAAGGTACGCAACTGCTGTT
This sequence comes from Blastocatellia bacterium, assembly GCA_049454155.1. Lineage (GTDB taxonomy): Bacteria > Acidobacteriota > Blastocatellia > RBC074 > RBC074 > CAIOZW01. The sequence continues at coordinate 5,151 of JBMUAP010000162.1, read as the reverse complement.
CTGGCTCAATCGAAGGAGAGGCGACCAGAGTCGCTTTCAACACCCGAATCTCACTCCCTCGTCGAACCCGAACAAAGATCTCACTCCCGACAGGGAGCTGCCGAACCGCTGTCACCAACTGCGCATAGTTCCGAATCCGTCGATCATTGAGGTAGAGGAGGAGGTCTTTGGGGAAGATCCCTGCCTTCTCTGCTGGACTGTCCGGCGCCACCGCGGTGATCCTCACCCCAACATTCTCAAGGGAAGGCTGGTAAATGGCGGAAGGAGGACCCGTCGTCGCATCGATTCCGGTCGCTCCCAGCCACCCGTGGGTCACGCTCTGCTTCGATTGAATGATCGAGTTGGCGACACTGACAATTCGTGAGATCGGGTAGACCAAGTCTGGGCCCTGCCCGCTGCTGTCGTAGATGCTGATCCCAAAGATCTGGTTCATGGGCCCCAAGACCAAGCTCCCGTCCTGAATGGGGGTCAGCCGTGGGGAGAGAAGATGATAGACCGGATTGTTCGACTGGTAGCGAAAGTCTTGTGTCGCCTTGCTCACCTTTCCTGGGGAGAAAGTTCGGCGTGGGTTGGAGTAGACGACATTGGCTTGAAGATTCATCCGTTGATTCGGGTGAAACCCGTACAACCGAATCTCCAGTGAAGCAGGGAGAATCGATGGGGAGTAGAAGGATGCCACAGGGAGATTCCCCCCTTCGGCTTTCAGAACACAGAGTCCCGAGACCTGATCCATTCCGATGAATCGGGCTGCCACTGCTCTGGTGGTCAACGACCGGACCGAGAGATCACTCGGGGGGCTCGTTGGAGAGATATCAATCAGCCGCGTGACAATGTGCCCCTGCTCGTCGATGACAAGGCCCAAGGTCACTCTCTGGCGCAGCAGCGAGGGCAGTGGCTCTCCGTCCAACGTCAAGATCGACTCTTCCTCTCCAATCTGCTTGGAGAGGTCGAACGTCTGGCTCACCCAGACCCATCCCACTGGCTCCATCTGCCGGAGAAGTTCACTTGATGCCGGTTTTCTCCTCCCCGGCGCAACGGGCTGCCCTCCAGATCGCTTCTCAGCAGTTCTGGATGAGCTCTTTCCTCCCCCCTTTGAAGGCTTGGTCTGTCCCCAGAAGGTGGTGCTGCTTCCAAGCAACATCATCAGCAAAAGAGCAATGAATACGCAAGGATGGCGGCTCTTGACACGGCAGGTAGGAGACTCTGGCGATGGATGATCCATTTGGTAGATGGTCCGTGAGATGACCTCGAGGGCAGTTGTCAAGGAAACATCGAGGCCGCAGAGTCCAATCAACTCCGCGGCCTGTAGAGGATTCAACTTGCTTCCCCATTTGTCTGATGACGAGAACGTTCCCTGAATTATTTTGCGGATTTCAACCTTTCGATCGATGCGTGCTGACTGGAAGGACCGGAACACCCTGCAATTCTTCCTTCACACGCTCGGGTTGATACTGTCAGATCTAAATCGAGGGGACGAACCCAACCTCTTTCGCTCCGCCACGCACCAATCGTGGAGAAGACTCCGCACCGAGATACGTCGTTTGCTGAGCGGAAGAGATCATCTCCCTGCGCTCGGAGTTGTAGACACGCCACGCGCTCTCCACCGGAAAGTCGGAGTAAGATGCCGAAGCATCCAGGGCAATCGTCTCACCAGGAAGTGCCGCCAAGGGATCTGCGGCCTTTGTCTGGGTCAAGGTCGCGCGGCTTCGCGGGTTGCGGCTCGCTTGGCGAAGAGCCATCGGCTCTGTGAGGGCCTCTCCCGCCGTGTTGTCAGAAGGAAGAATCGTTGATGCGGGAAGACTCCCGGTTTCGCTCTGTCTCACGCTCGCGAGATCGGAGTTCGGCACAGAGGGAGCTGACTCTTCGGATGTGTGATAGAGCGAGAGACCGACCACCAGTGCGGCGGCGGCTGCTGTTGCCGCCACTCCTCCCCGTAGGTCAAGACCGAAATTTGTCTGAAGATTGCCAGCCCATTCCCTCACCACGCGCCACAAGTCTGTTCCTGCCAGCGAGAAGACACCCGTTGCCGCCGTCTGTCGATCTGACTGCGCCCGAGCAATCCGGGCCCGGAGATGGAAATCGTAATCCCCAGGAACCTCCAGGCGTGGCTGCTGCCGCAGCAAGATCCGGAGTGAGTTCATCTCTGCGATGTGCTGGCGACAGGAGGCACAATCTGCCAAGTGTGCTTCAAAAGAAAGGTTCGTCGAGGCGATGTCGGTAGCGTTTTTAATCTCTTGACAGTTCATGTTCGATTCCAACTCCAGGTCCAATTCCAAGTAGTCCGTTCTACTCTTTCCAGCTCTTTCACTGCTCTTTTCTCTACTCTCAATCTCAGATCGTGACGATTGATTGCATTGCTCTAATCTCTCAAGGGCTGGATGGGCTGCCGGTTGAGGCTGGCTCATCAGCCAGAGTTAGATGAAATCCCGCAGCTTCTCTTTGAGGAGGTTGCGGGCACGGTTGATTCTCGATTTGACCGTCCCGGTCGGAAGGCCTAGAACCTCAGCAATCTCGTCATAGCTCTTCTCTTCCAGATCACAAAGAACAAGGGGGGCTCGATACTTCTCGGGAAGGCTCGCGATGGCCCGTGTCACTGCTGCCCGTCGCTCGTCGGCGATGAGGGCGGCATCCGCTTGAATCTGCCGTTCGTCTGGCAGCTCGACCTCAATCTCTTCACTCTCTTTGTCCGAAAAGAAGGTCGGCAGGGGGATCAGCCGCCTTCGCTTGCGTTGTCTGAGTTCAGTAATGGCGAGATTGTGGGCAATTCGATAAATGTAGGTCGAAAAGCTGTAGGTCGCCTGATACCGATCCACACTCATGTAGACGCGGACAAACGTTTCTTGAGAAAGATCTACCGCCCGGTCGTAATCGTCGATCATCCGATAGACGTAGTTGGTGATCGGGTTCCGATATCGCCGAACAAGCTCTTGAAAGGCATCCTCGTCACCTTCGCGGATCCTTGAGACCAAGCGGTGATCGTCGAGCTCTTCCGTCGAGGCTTCAATCGGGACTGAAATCGGATCTTCAATCAACTCTTCAGTTCTCTCCTCTTCTTCCTGTTCATGGATCGGAGAGGAGTCGGTTGCGACCGCCAGCCACAAGCGGTCGCGATTACTAATTGCCGTCGGGGCATCGGACTCGTCCGTCGGGTGGATCAATGAGGAGGAGTCGGCCACACGAAGCGGCTCAGCTGGAATGGTGGGGGAGCCTGTCTCACGCTTTCGTGAGGATTCAATCCAGCTAAATGGTGCGAATTGAGGTAGTTCCATTCATTCTGCTCTGGCATTACCTGAGGTTTAAGATAGAGGAACTCCAGAACAGTTCGATCTCTCCACAGGTAGGCAAGCGCGGGGCAACTTGCCAAGTCAGGTCAAATGGGGCCAACACTAAGAAGCCCACACCAGTGAATTTGGAAAGACCTCGTGTGCTGACACGCCTGCCCACGAAAAATGTTCCATCTTCTTTTTCTCGTTTTCTCGTTTTCTCGTTTTCTCGTTTTTTCGATCATGCGCGCGCTCGTTGAAGATCGTCCGGAAAGGATAGCTCTCCGTTCTCATAGGCTAACGAAGTCGTTGAGAGTTGTAAAGGAATGGGGAAGCACTTGTCGTGAGGGGGCAGCACAAACTATACTGGCGCTGTTGGATGGAAGAGGTAGACGGTTGGAGCGTTCTCGACGCGTTCTCGACGCATTGGTGGCGTTTCCGACCTTCCGATTGACCGCCCAGTGCAACGCCGGAGAGTTCTGGCCGTGAAGCTGAGCGAAAAAAACTTAATCAGGAGAATGTATGAGCGTCGAAGTTGGTATGATGGCGCCTGATTTCGAGTTGAAGAGCCACCTGGGTGGGACGGTGAAGCTCTCCGATTTCAGGGGCAAAAAGAACGTGTTCATCGCGTTCTATCCGCTTGATTGGACCCCTGTCTGAACGGTCCAGATGCCGTCCTACGAAGCGGATTTGAGTCGCTTCGAGGACGCCGATACCCAGGTTCTGGGTATCTCCGTCGATTCCATTCCGAGTCACGTGGCCTGGGCCAAGAGCCTGGGCGGGATTACGTATCCTCTCCTCGCCGATTTTGAACCCAAAGGAAAGGTTGCTCAGGCGTTTGGTGCCTATCGGACAGCCGATGGGATTACCGAGCGGGCGCTCTTTGTCATCGACAAGGAGGGCAAGGTTGCTTACAAGGATATTCACGAGATCAGCAAGCAGCCGGACAACCAGGTGATTCACGACGTACTGCGTAAGTTGTAGGGGAATTGGACCTCTAGGACGGATAGGCCCTGTAGGGCGAAGAGTGTTAGTTGGTCCTATTCGTCCTATTGGTCTCATTCGTCCTCGACCTCCTATATGACATTACTTTCCAGAAAATGTGTGCCATACACGCCGCTTGATCGCGAGCTATCCAAGTGCGCGGTCTCCCTGGTGACGGCCGCCGGGGTGCACCGGCGGGATCAAGAGCCGTTCAACAATGCGGACGAGTTGGGAGACCTGACCTTCCGGGCAATTGGGGGAGACGCCGCGCTCGCAGATTTGATGGTAACCCATCATCATTATGATCATCGCGACGCGGATGAGGACCTCAACGTCGTCTTTCCGCTGGAGATTCTCCGGGATCTGGTCGAGGAGGGGCTGATTGGGCAGGTGGCTCGCGAGCATGTTGGGTATATGGGGTACTCCATGCAGCTCAAGCAGATGTACGAGCAGACGGCGCCAGCGATCGCCGAGTATGTCGACAAGAAGGCGAAGGCGGACTTGGTCGTTCTGACGGGTGGCTGACCGAACGTTTGCCACCGGACGGTCGTCGCGGTGCAACGAGAGATCGAGATGCGGGGGATCCCGACGGTATTGATCACGGTCAGTCCTGAGGTTTCGGCCCAGATGCGGCCCCCAAGGGCGATCTGCCCGAAAGACTTCCAGATCGGGAATTCGCTGGGGCGGCCCGGGATGCGGGCTCTGCAGAAGAGAGTTCTGCGGGATGCGATTTTGGCCGTGGCAGGGCCGGCACGTCCTGGCGAGGTGATTGAGTATTCCTACCCGGAGTATCTGGCCTAGGGTTTTGGGGGATGTCGCCAGTCGCGAGACTCGCCGTGAGATTGGAGAGAGGGGGCTTTGGCCCCCTCTCCCTTTTGGGGGGGGCCCCTTCAACCGGCGAGTG
>JBMUAP010000161.1:0-6812 GCA_049454155.1 Blastocatellia bacterium | reverse complement strand
CCAGGCAACTCCGCCTCCGACGGCAATCGCGAACGGGGTGATGAAGGCGAGCATCAACAAGGCTGTCCGGGTGCCGTGCTCGCGCACAATCATGAAGAAATTGGCGACGCACGGAATGAAGAGGGTCAAGACAATGAGGGAGGTGACGATCTGCACTGGGTTCATGGCTCCCTCCCGCACCAAGTCGAAGAGACCCGCCGCCCCATAATCCCGTCGGAGAAAGCCGAGGATGAGGACCTGGGCCGTCGCCTCAGGCAGGTCGAGAATGCCGGTAACGATTGGGGCAAGACTCCCCTCGATCAGTTGCAGCCCGCTGCGCTGTCCCCACGGTGTCGGGATGCGCACCCGATCGAGGATGAAGAGGATCAGGGTCCCGAGGACGAAGAGGGGAAGCGCCTCCCGCAAGTACCAAACGATTCGCAGCCGGGTCTTCGTCCAGACATTCCGAAAGATGGGAACCCGAATGGGAGGAATCTCGAAGATGAAGTCTCCGCGCTGCCCCCGGATCACCTTCGACGAGAGATAGCCAACCAGCACCATCTGGGAGAGAACAACCCCGAAGACGGTCAGGACTGCCCCCAGATTGATCGAGGCAGTGATGCCAAGGATCACTCCGAGCTGCGCGGAACAGGGGACCCCGAGCGCGAGCAAGAGCGTCGCGATGATCCGTTCCTTCTTGGTGGCAAGGATCCGGGTCGTCATCGTGGCCATGGTGTCGCAACCCAACCCAAGAACCATCGGGAGAACCGCCTTCCCATTGAGGCCCATCACCCGGAACGCGCGATCGGAGAGGATTGCCAGGCGGGGAAGATACCCGCTGTCCTCGAGCAGCCCAAACGAGATGAAGAAGGTGAAGACGATCGGCAGGACGATCGCCAACGCGTAGGTCAACCCGACCGAGACGAGCCCGAACTCCCCGACGAGCAGGTCATAGAGGATGCCTGCCGGAAGGAGTTGCTGGAGAAAAGGGGTCAGGTACTGGTTGAAGAGAGTTGTCTCGAAGGCGTCGACGAGGGTACCAGCCCCGATGACGCCGACAAATTCGTACATCAGCAGCAGCACGACCAGAAGAAAGGGCAGGCCGGTGCGCCACTGGCGCGACCAGCGCCCGAGCTGTTCTCCAAAACGACGGGACCGGGCGAGCACGACGGCGAGGGGCAGCACCACTGGCGCGATGAGCAGCGAGAACTGGGTGATCGCCGGATAGAGAAAGCCACTCTCGTAGGCACCTGACTCCTCCTGAAGCGTCCCGAAAAGGAGCGCGCCAAGCCACCCCAAGCCACGCGATTGGAGCCAAGTGTCGAGCGCAGGCAGGAGACTACGGTCAAACCAACCCGTGATCGCTTGGTAGGGAGTCGGAATCTCCCAGCCTAGCGAGGAGGCGAAGATCGTGTTGAGCAGGCGGGCGAACTCGGTATAGAGAAACAAGGAGAGGCCGGTGAAGAGCAGCCCGTAGGCGACGCGGAGGAGCGTGCTCTCGCCGGCTTCGTCGGCGAGGCTGGGCAGAAGTTTCTTGTACTGGGCGGTCGTGTCGTCAAGAAACTGGGACCGAAGAGCTTCGAGTTTTCCGTTGAGGGTGCGGAGAGGCAACCGCCACTCCGTGTCGAGGAGAGCCGTCTGTCGTTCCGAGAGGGCCAGAGCGCTGCGGACAGGCTCGCGGAGCCCTGGATCCCGCGACTGCAACCATTCCAGTGTCAGCTGGGAGGGGAGTTGCCCGGGAGCGGTCTCGAGGAGTTGCCCAGCCACGGGTTCTGCCGCCACCATTCGTTGCCGGGCGGCGGTCAACGGATCGAGAGGAACCCGTGCCTTGGCCATCGAACGGTGGAGTTGGGGGAGCCCTTCTCCATCGACCGCGACGGTCGGCACCACCGGGATGCCAAAGAGCTCGCTCAACCCAGCGGCGTCGATCTCGATGTTGCGACTTCGCGCCTCGTCCATCAGATTGAGGACCAACATCATCGGCACCCCAAACTCGACCAACTGGGAGGTGATGAGCAACGTCCGACGGAGATTCTTCGCGTCCGCCACCTGGATGATCAGGTCTGGTCTTTGTTGGAGGAGCAGGTCGCGCGTGACTCGCTCATCTTCCGATTGCGGCACCAGAGAGTTGACCCCTGGAGTGTCGATGACCTGCCACGTCTTTCCCCCGTAGCGCATCGTCCCCCGGGAGACCTCCACGGTCGTCCCAGGGTAGTTGGAGACAGTGACATACTTTCCGGTCAGGTGTCCAAAGATGACCGACTTGCCGACATTCGGATTTCCGACCAGCATGACCGTCGGAGTCGAGACTTCGGATGATTTCGTGGGGGGCGTTCCTGACAGCCCTTCTTGGCGCGTTGAACTGCCCGCGGGGGAAAGGGTCGTGGCCATTCTCTTCTCTTCTCTTCTCCAGGCGGTCGTTTCCAGACCGCGTCATCTCTCAGGCAGGGACGGGGAGATAACCGGCCCGCCACCGCAGGGTCGACCGGTAGATAGCGCACCATCCAGGCGAGCTCACGCTTGATCTTGTCGAGCTGATAGCTCGGAACCGTCAGCGCGTGGCCCTCATTTGGGTAGACAATCATTTGAACATCGACCCCGGATCGACGCAAGCGACGGTAGGCTTCGTGGGTCTGGGAGAGGGGCACCCGGGCATCCTTCTCCCCGTGAAAGAGAAGGACTGGGGTGCGGGTCTGGGCGAGGCCGGACAGCGGCGACTGCTCGTCGTAACGACGGGTCGTCTCCGGTGTCAACGGAGCCCCCCCGTGGAGCCGCTCCCGCTGCGCGACAATATCGGCTGTTCCCCAGTAGGAGACGGCATTGACCAGTCCCGCGCCCCAGACTGCCGCACGAAAGCGATCTGTCCGGCCGACCAGGAGCGCGCTGAGGTATCCCCCATAGCTCCACCCCGCCAGCCCGAGCCGCTGCCCATCGGCGATGCCACGATCGATCAGATGGTCAATCCCGCTGAGAATATCCTCGGTCTCGACCTCCCCGGCTTTTCCCGTGTTGGCACGTGCGAAGAGGGGGCCGTAATGCGATGATCCCCGATAGTTGGGCAGAAAAACGGCATAGCCCGCCGCGGCGTAGAGTTGTGGAAAGGCGCTCCAGTCGGCGAGGAAGCCACGCAGGTAGGCCGATTCAGGCCCTCCGTGCAGGTAGGTGACGAGGGGATAGCGCTGGCCTGTCCGGTAGCCGATCGGATAGACGAGGAGGCCCTCGATCGAGGTGCCATCCCGGGAACGCCAGCGGATCGTTTCGACTTGACCGAGGAGGAGTTGACTGACCTGTGGATTGAGCTCGGTGAGGAAGATGGGGACCATGATCCGCGCGTTGAGGTAGGCGATCTCGGTCGAGAGCCTCGGGCCTTCGTGGAGGAAGGCGATCGAGAGCCCATCCGGGGCGAGGGAGAATTCGCGGTTGACCCCATCGGTGCGGGTCAGGATCACCGCTTTCCGGTCGGCGAGAAGGACAGAATAGAGGTGCTCGTGCACTCCCTGCCCTGCCTGGAAGACGATTCGCTGGCTATCGAAGACCCATTGATGGCGGCGAATGTAGCCCTCAAATTGGGCTGGAAGGACGAGTGGCCCGCTCCGCTCCCCGATCGGGCGGGGATCGGCAGCCGGGTCAGCCGGAACGAGGTGGAGCCGATCGGGCCCCGTCTCCGGATCGCCATCGGCACTGGCAAGATAGCTGACCCAGCGTCCATTGGGAGAGAAGCGGGGGTCCCGTTCAACCCCTGGTCCTGGGAGGAGCGGCGCGAGCTGCGCAATCTCGTGGGCCGACCGGGGAGGTCCTTCTGGTCCAATCGCTGGGAGAAGATAGATCTCGGTTGCTGGCGCGTCAAGAAGACGACTGCTTGGGCGGGCGGTGCAGACGATGCGGGTCTCATCAGGCGACCACTGGAAAGAGATCAGGTGATGTCTTCCTTGCGTCAGGGGAATGGTGCGTCCCGTGGCGATCTCATAGATCCAGAGCTGGTGGGGGCGATCCTCGTCCCCGATGACGATCGGGGGCGCGACTGGCGGCCGGGTCGTCGGCTCATCGACGGGAGCCGCGGCGAGAAAGGCGAGATAACGTCCACTCGGAGCCCACTCCATCTGCTCGATGGGCAGCGGATGGCGCGTCAAGGCGAGGGGCTCTCCCCCCACTTGCGTGGGGAGCAGAAAGATCTGACGGTTTCCCGGGGAGTCCCGATCCGAAAGAAAAGCGATCCGTCGACCGTCCGGGGCCCAACGCGGGTGCTCATCCCGTCCGGGATGGGAGGTCAAACGCACCAGCTCGCGCGCGTCATTGACCATCCACAGGTCTGACTGGAACCGATCCGACTGGGGCTCCCAGTGGCTGCGGACAAAGATGACGCGGCGACCATCGGCAGCCAACTGCAGATCGCTCGCCCGGTGCAGTCCGACGATCGCCTCCGGTGTCAGGGGCTGGCGAGGCTGGGCCACTACCCCGGCGCCTCCCAGCAGGAGCACTCCCAAGCATACCAGGAGACGGAGACGGCTTCCCCTCCCCCCCTGACTGGCCCTGACGCGCTGCACTTCGCTCTCCTCGCTTCGTCGCACCTGCCCCTCCCCGTCTGCCTGTTATTGGTTTCCAAAAACCCGATCCAGATGCAGCTCTCTGAAGCTGAATGGCGGACCGTTGCCCTCTCCCTGGACGACCAGCGGAAAGCGGTTCTACGCCGTGCACTGTTCGCCGAAAAGGACCACAAACTTCCTCTTATAGTCCATCGACTCCCTCTCAAACAACCGATTCTTCCGGTCATCGGGGAATCGCCACCTTGAAAGCGCGGCAGGCAAGGGCTATGATGCGTCCCGTCTTGGGGAATCGACAAACAAAAAGAACCGGAGAGGAGAGATCGTTAGAGCCGGGAGCCGATTGGGAAGGCTCTCGCCAGATCTTTCTCGCCCGCACCCAAAATCCTGCCCAATCAGAATCCTGCTTATGAGGATGTGGAGGAGTATGCGACGAAGGAGATTCCAAGGGGTCATCGCGAGGCTGATCCTCGCAATCTTGCTGATGCCGATCGCGGGAACTGCGGCGGAGCGGCGAATGACGGTGGAAGAGAGCTTGGCGCTGCGCCAGATCGGCTCGATCGCCCTCTCGCCCGATGGAACCCGCGTCGTCTATGCGGTCTCCGACTGGGATCGCGCTGGCAATCGACGGGTCTCCCACCTCTACGTCGTCTCGATCGAGACGGGACGCTCCTTTCGGTTGACCAACGGAGAGAAGGGAGAGTCCGCTCCCCAATGGTCGCCTGACGGGACTCGAATCGGGTTTCTGGCGGACAGGGGGAAAGGCCCCCAAGTCTGGGCGATCCCCGCGGACGGCGGAGAAGCCCTGCAACTCACCTCGGAAGAGGCCCCGGTACAGCGATTCCAGTGGGCACCCGACAGCCAGTCGATCGTCTTTCTGGTCCGCGACCACATCACCGATCCCAGAGAGAAAGAGGACCAGGAGAAACGCCGCCGCGAGCGCTTCGACACCATCGTCATCGACGCCGATCTGCGCTACACCCACCTCTGGAAGCTGGAGATCTCCAGCCGGACAAAGACCCGAATGACCACGGGCAACTTCTCCGTCCTGAGCGCCGCCTGGTCTCCAGATGGGAAGTCGATCGTCTACGCTGCTTCCCCAGCGGGGGCTCAGGAGAGCGTCTTCACCGATATTTCGGATGACCGGAACAGCGATCTCTTTCTCATCCCTTCCAGCGGGGGACCAGCGCGACAACTGACGACCAATCCTGGTCCAGACAGCAATCCCCTCTGGTCACCCGATGGGCAGTGGATTGCCTATACCAGCAATCCTACCCCCTGGATCGGCAAGACAGACCTCCTGGTGATCCGGCCGAGTGGCGGTAGTCCGCGCAACCTCACCGCCCAAACGATCGAGTCAGTTGGACCCACTTTCGTTTGGGAGACAGGAAATCGACTCCTCTTCAGCAGCCCCGTCGGCGTTCACACCCACCTCTTCACCGTCTCTCTCGACGCGGAAGGGGTGATCGCCCGCCAGCAAGGCCCCTCGCACTTTGCCCAGTTCGACGTCGCCCGGAGCGGGCAACTGCTCGCCTACACCCGTACCAACAGCCGGACAGAGTCCAATCTCTGGGTCGAAGTGGGGAGGGGAGCCGAGCCGCGACAACTGACCGATCTCAACCCGCAACTCCGCGAGATGGCCCTCGCCGAAACAGAACTGGTCTCTTGGATCGGCCCCGACAACTTCACGATCGAGGGGTTGCTGATGCGGCCCGTTGGATATCAGATCGGACAGCGAGTTCCGCTGATCCTGATGATCCATGGAGGGCCGTATGGCCGATTCATCGACATCTTTCAAGAGCGGGCCCAGATCTTCGCCGCCCAGGGCTACGCCGTTCTCTCCCCTAACCCACGGGGATCGACCGGCTATGGCACCCGCTTCATGGAGGCCAACCTTGCCGATTGGGGGGGCAAAGACTTTGGGGACCTCATGGCAGGGGTCGACACAATGATCGCGCGAGGCGTCGCCGACCCGGAGAAACTGGTCGTGATGGGTGGCAGCTATGGTGGATTCATGACCTTCTGGACCATCACCCAGACATCCCGGTTCAAGGCGGCCATCGGCCACGCCGCGATCAGTGACTGGTACAGTTTCCACGGCCAGAGCGATATTCCAGGATTGATGGAGGTTGGCTTCCGCGGAACGCCGTGGGAGGTCCCCGAGAACTACCGTCGCTGGTCTCCGATGACCCACGTCGCCAAGGTGCGAACCCCAATTCTGATCACCCATGGAGAACGGGACTTTCGGGTCAACATTCAGCAAGGCGAACAGTACTACCGGTCCTTGCGCAA
>JBMUAP010000160.1:0-6819 GCA_049454155.1 Blastocatellia bacterium | reverse complement strand
CCGGCTCCGACCGCCATTCGCTCCTTCATCAAGTGGGGAGAGCAGCACGTCCTCGCCCATGATCTCTCCGCTTTGCGGCTGCTCGGAACGGTGGGAGAGCCGATCAACCCCGAGGCTTGGATGTGGTACCACAGCGTCATCGGGAAGGGCCGCTGTCCAATTGTCGATACCTGGTGGCAGACAGAGACTGGGGCGATCATGATCTCGCCGCTGCCGGGCGCGACTCCGACTGTTCCTGGAACCGCGACCCGGCCGTTACCCGGAATCTCGCTCGACATCGTCGATCGGAATGGTCGATCGGTTGGCGTCAACGAGGGCGGGTATCTCGTCATTCGCCAGCCGTGGCCCTCGATGTTGCGGACCATCTGGGGAGACGAGGAGCGCTATCGCGCCCAGTACTGGAGCGATATTCCCGGCGTCTATTTTGCGGGAGACGGAGCGCGCCGGGATGAGTCTGGCTACTTCTGGATCATGGGACGGGTCGACGACGTCCTCAACGTCGCGGGGCATCGCCTGGGAACGGCGGAAGTCGAGAGCGCGCTGGTCTCGCACGCCATCGTTGCCGAAGCGGCCGTCGTCGGCCGTCCAGACGAGATCAAAGGATCGGCGATCGTTGCCTTTGTCACCCTCGAAGGCGGGAAGAGCGGCAGCGACGACCTGCGGCGGGAACTGCGCGAGCACGTTGCCCGGGAGATTGGCGCGATTGCCAAGCCCGATGAGATCCGCTTTACCGATGTCCTTCCGAAGACACGCTCCGGCAAGATCATGCGCCGATTGCTTCGCGAACTGGCGGCCAGCGGAACAGTCATCGGAGATGTGACGACCCTCGAAGACTTCTCGGTCATCGAGAAGTTGCGCGAGGACGAGGAGTAGGCGAAGCTGGGAGAAGGGAAGCGTCTGGAATGGGGCTGGTGAGGACCCTCTATGCCATTCTCCCAGGAGGAATCGTTGCCTGGTGGCTGACACGATGGCTGTCGGGTCCCCCGTCGCTTCTCCAATCCTATCCGGTGCTTGACTTCCCGAACGAGCGCAGTTCCCACGTCCAACCGGTAGTGCGGGTTGGGGGAATAGGGATCGTCTTGCCCCTTCTTTTTCTGGCGCCGATCGTCATGACCTTGGCTTGGGACTCCCCGGTGGAGCTTGCGGCCGAGGCGCGCGGGGCCGTCTGGGTGCTGCTTGGCTTGGCGGGGATGTCGACGGTCGGATTGATCGACGACCTCTCTCGGCTGCGGCCGCTTCCCAAGCTGGCCGGGCAGTTGCTTGCGACCCTCCCCGCGCTCGTCTCAACGGGAGGGCTCGTTGAGGTCGAACTCCCCCTTCTCGGAGTATTCGACTGGAGCGGGAGCGGCTGGGGATCGGGAACAGGCCTCCTGCTCGCCGCTCTCTGGGTGATCGGGTTCACCAACTGCTTCAATTTTCTGGATGGCATCGACGGGATGGCCGGTGGCTGTGGCACCCTCTTCAGCCTCTCACTTGGCCTGCTGGCTTGGCAGGCCGGTCTTCCGGGCACCGCGGCCGCCTGCCTGCTGCTCGCCACCACCTGTGCTGGATTTCTGCTTCACAACTTCCCCCCAGCCCGGATCTTCATGGGAGATGTGGGGAGCCTCAGTGTCGGCTATCTGCTGGCGGTCTTTTCGCTTCAAGTGGTAAATCAACGAGCTTCTCGCGCTCCACTTCCAGCGATCCTGCTGTTGCTCATCCCCTTTCTATTCGACGCCAGTTTTACCCTCTGTCGACGATGGCGGCGAGGGGAGCCGTTGGCCGAGGCGCATCGCTCTCACCTCTACCAGCGGCTCGTCACGTCGGGGCAGAGCCACCGCCGGGTCGCCCTGACCTACTATCTGCTGAGTCTTCTCGGTGGCCTGGGGGCGCTGTGTTATGGCAGGGCAGGGGAGAAGGGGCAATTGCTTCTCCTCGGCGGGGGGCTTGGGCTCTGTGGGGGGCTGATGGTCTCTGTCTGGTCAGCGGAGCGGCGGGTTCTGCTTGCCCCGCACGAGGAGAATGCGAAGGAGGGGTCATGAGTCTGCTGCAGAAGGGAAGCCGGGTGCTGGTGACGGGCGGAGGAGGCTTTATCGGATCTCACCTGGTCGAAGCCCTGCTCGACCGGGGGAACCAAGTCCGGGTCCTCGACAATTTTCAGACTGGCAAACGGGAGAATCTGGCGGCGGTCGATCAACGCATCGAGCTGATCGAGGGGGATCTCTGCGATCCACAGACCGTCCGAGAGGCATGTCAGGGGGTCACGGTCATCTTTCACCAAGCCGCCATCCCCTCGGTTCCGTGGTCCATTGAGCACCCCGAGCAGAACCATCGAGTCAACGCCACTGGAACCTTTCAGCTGCTCCTCGCTGCCCAGGAGGCGGGAGTCCAGCGGCTGGTCTACGCCGCTTCCAGTGCCGCCTACGGCCCCAGGGCCGAAGGTCCGGGCGGGGCCTGCCTCGAAAGCCAGCTCCCCGAGCCCCTCTCTCCCTATGCCGTCGCCAAGTTGGTCGGAGAGTACTACTGCCAAGTCTTCGCCTCCATCTACCGGGTCGAGACAGTCGCCCTTCGCTACTTCAATATTTTTGGGCCCCGTCAGGATCCCAGTTCTCCTTATTCCGGTGTCATCTCCCGATTCATCCAGGCGCTCCTCGCCGGAGTCCCCCCCGTGCTTCACGGGGATGGAGAGCAGTCGCGAGATTTCACTTATGTGGCCAATGTCGTCGAGGCCAACTGCCGCGCCGCCGAGTCTGCTACGGCGTCGGGCCGGGTGATCAATGTCGGCGTTGGCGTGCGGACCACCCTCAACCAACTCCTCGCCGAGTTGCAGGCCCTTCTCGGTACGGCCATTCCACCGTCCTATGAGCCAGCGCGGGTCGGTGATATTCGCCACTCCCTCGCCGACCTTCGGCTGGCCGCGGAGACCCTTGGCTATGCCCCCGTCGTCGGGGTCACCGAAGGGCTTCGCCGAACGGTGGCCTGGTATCAAGCGCAGGGCTCCCTCGGTTGATCGGGAAGGCACCCACCGCACTCCCTCACGGACCCGGGGGCGGCTCTGCCGTCGGTTGGTGCAGGGGTTTGTGGAGAGCCAGCGAGAGTGGTCGATATCCGCACGCCTCCCAGAATTCGCGCGCGGCCACGTTGGCGCAGAGGACGGTCAAGTGGTTGGCGGCCATCCCCTGTTGTCGCAACCACGCCTCGGCGGCGCGGACGAGGTCGCGGCCAACCCCCAGGCGACGCTCCTCCTTGCGCACGAAGATTCCCGCGATCTGCCCCCCCGTCGAGAGGACGGTCGGTCGAGGGCGTTGCAGGACTCGGTCGATCAGGTGACGGAGCAGTCGTCGCGCGGAGCGG
Organism: Blastocatellia bacterium; assembly: GCA_049454155.1. Taxonomy (GTDB): domain Bacteria; phylum Acidobacteriota; class Blastocatellia; order RBC074; family RBC074; genus CAIOZW01. Next base: position 3,486 of record JBMUAP010000160.1, on the reverse strand, counting down.
GGGGATTCGCCTCCCCCACCCATCCCAGGCGGGCGATGGACGACCATTTTGACATAGCCAACGACGACCCCTTCGCGCTCCGCCACCAGAAACCGCGTCGTGGGGAGGCGCATCTGCCGTCGAATCTCGCTGGCTCGCCCCGCCCAGCGGCTGGGAGGACCCATTTCCGGGTAGAGCTGGCGTTCCCAGTCGAGCAGTTCCTTGGCCAGATCGGCGATGGCGGGGGCGTCTTCCCGATCGGCAAGCCGGATTTGTGCCGCCTCATCTCTCTCCATCCTGAGTGCTCCTCGCCCTGATGTCGGTCCCCCCGCAGGGCACTCGATGCCCTCGCTTGACCCCTTGTAAAAGCATACGCCATACTTCCGGCTGGATGCCACCCGATGTCGATTCAAGACTGGGTGTGGCCCGCCAGGACCAAAAGACACGAGGGCACTATCAGATGAGTTTGCTGACCCAGGAGCAAGTCTATGATCAGATCGTCGAGGCGGAGGCCGCGCAGAAACGGCTCGCCGTCGCGACGATTGTCACGACGAGTGGCTCGACGCCCCAACGCACCGGGGCCAAACTGCTCGTCTTCGAGGATGGCCGGATGCTCGGCACGGTGGGCGGTGGTTGCGTCGAAGCCGATGTCTGGGCTGAGGCGCGCGAAGCCCTCAGCGAAGGGGCCAATCGCCTCTGCCACTTTACCCTCCGGGACAATCCGGATGTTCCTCCGGATGAAGAGGGGATGATCTGTGGCGGAGAGATGGAGGTGCTGATCGAGGTCTGGGGGACGGCATGCCGCTGACCGCGGTCGACATTGCGCATCTCTTGCGTCAAGCAAGGGAAGCGGGCCGCCCGGGCTGCCTCGTGACGATCCTTCGGGGGGATGGGCCCGAGTCGGGGCCTCCCGTTCCGTTCCCCTCCCGCCTCTGGGTCGAAGCGACCTCGCACCAAGGCACGCTTGGCGATCTCGCACTGGATCATTCCGCCTCTCTCCAGGCCCGTCAACTCCTCACCGATGAGCGGGCCGAGATCGTCGTTGCTCCCCTGATCCCCGAAGGTTCACCCGCTCCGGATGCGCCTCCCGTGCGGCTCCTCTTTGAGATCGCGCGTCCTCCCCAGGAGATGATCATCTGTGGCGGTGGCCACGTCGGACAGGCCGTTGCGCGCGCCGCACGCCTGCTTGACTTTACCGTCACCGTCATCGACGATCGTGCCGATTTCGCCTCTCGCGAGAAGTTTCCCGATCCCTCGATTCGCTTGATCGCCGATGACTTCGTCACCGCTCTGCGAACACTCCGTCTGACCCCGGCCTGCCACGTCGTCATCGTCACCCGCGGGCATAAACACGACGAGATCTGTCTGCGCGAGGTGATCGATCAGCCCGTTCGCTATCTCGGAATGATCGGGAGTCGACGCCGCACCACGACCATTCGCGAACACCTCCGGCGTCAAGGGGTTGACCCGCTGCACCTGCGCCGGGTTCACGCTCCCATCGGGCTCGATATTGGCGCTCAAACCCCCGAAGAGATCGCGCTTGCCATCCTCGCCGAGATCGTCCTGGTCTGCCGCGGCGGCACCGGACGCCCCAAGAGCAGCGAAGGCCCGATGGCTCGCGCCCGCTGACGATCCCCTGTGGCTACTTGAGAGAATCTCTCCTGGAGTGACCTTGGGCTTTGGCCCGGGGGGCCCTAGAAAGCCATTCGACTTTCCTGTACTATGCCAAAGTTAGCGGAACGATCTCCTACCGCTGTCCCACCACCCTGTCTCTCCGTCCACCAAGTGAACAGGTGAAGAGGGCCGAAGTGAAAATAAATGACAAACTAATTAACCGTGAGGCAAGGGGGATATGGATAACAGCGCACTCAATTCGCAAAATGTGCAGGACGCTTTTTTGAACAACCTGCGCAAGGACCGGATCAACATTACGATCTACCTGATGGGCGGTGTCAAGCTGACCGGCAAGATTCGCAGTTTTGACAAGTTCTCGGTCGTGCTCGAGTCGGGTAATCTGGAGCAGTTGATCTTCAAGCACGCCATCTCGACGATTTCAGTTCCTCGTGGGAGTTTTCATCATGCCCGGCACGAATCGTCGCACCAGCAGGCGAGTTCGACGTCGGCTCCCGCGGCCAGCAGTGGAACAGGGACAACCGCCCCTCCCAGTCCTGCTTCGAGTGGTGGGACCAGTCAAACGTCCTAGCCCCTCCTTACCAGGGAGCAGCTGCCAGTCGGTCAAGCTTCAGGTGGATTGTCTCCGTCCACCTGAAGCTTTTCTTTTCCTGGCTTTACCAGGTTGGTCCTGGGCAGGGCTTTGCAAGGATGGGAAACGGGTGGCACGATTGGCGGAAGGGATAAGGGGATGAGGGGAGGCAACGGGGTGGCCGGACAGCTCATTACGGTTGAGGGGATCGACGGGTGTGGAAAGACGACGCAGTTGCAACTGTTGGCGTCCCATTGTCGATCGCTCGGCGCTGAGGTCGTCGTCACCCGAGAGCCTGGAGGAACTGACCTCGGCGTTCAGCTGCGGGCGGTCTTGCTGGGGGGAGATCCTGGTTCGGTCGACCCCCTCGCGGAGCTGCTCCTCTATGCCGCCGACCGTGCCCAGCACGTGCAACGGCTCATCCGGCCGGCACTCGAGGCTGGCAAGATCGTTCTCTGTGACCGCTATGTTGATGCCTCGCTGGCCTACCAAGGCTATGGACGCGGCTTTCCCCTCACGCTCGTTACCGAACTCAATCGACTCGCGACCGGGGGGCTGGAGCCCGCGCGGACGCTGCTCTACGATCTGGATGTTGAAGAGGGCCTTCGACGAACTCGGCTTCGCCAGTCCCGGCTGACGGAATCGACCACCCCCGTTCCGGCAGAGGACCGCCAGGATCGACTCGATCGGGAAGCCGCCGAGTTCCATCGTCACGTCAGAGAGGGCTATCTCGCGGCCGCGGCGGCCGAGCCGAATCGGATTCGGCTGCTCTCCGCGAAGGGCTCGATCGACGAGGTCTTCGCGTTGACTCGCGAAGCCGTTGCCGATCTGCTGCCGACCTGAGCCGTCATCGCAAGCATTCTGTCCCGGAAGGAGAAGGAGCCTGTCGCATGGGGTTTGATCGTCTCATTGGCAACGAGCGGAACAAGGAGGTCTTGCAGCGACTCCTCGCACGACAGCAATTGGGTGGAACCTTCCTCTTCGCTGGGCCCACTGGAGTCGGGAAGCGCCAATTTGCGCTCGAGTTGGCCAAGGCCGCCAATTGTCTGGCGGTCTCTCCGGGAGCGACCGAGCCCTGCGATCAATGTTCGACCTGTCGGCGCATTGACGAGGGCACGTACGGCGATGTCTTGACGCTGGTTCCGGACGGGCCTTCGATCCGGATCGCGCAAACCCGGGCCATGAACGACGAGGTTCACTACCGCCCACGCGAGGGACGGCAGCGCATCTTTCTGATTGACGACGCGGATCGGTTGCGGGAGGAGGCGGCCAACTCGCTCTTGAAGACCCTCGAAGAGCCGCCC
>JBMUAP010000159.1:0-6824 GCA_049454155.1 Blastocatellia bacterium | reverse complement strand
GATGCCACTCTATCTGATCGCCACGCCGATCGGGAACCTCGAAGACATCACCTACCGGGCCGTCCGTCTCTTGGGGGAGGTCGACCGCATCGCGTGCGAAGACACACGCCACACTCGCCACCTGCTGACCCGGTACGGGATTGCCACCCCGACCATCAGTTATCACGAACACAACGAGACACAGCGCATTCCAGCGCTCTTGAGCGGGCTCCTTCGTGGCGAGAGCGTGGCCCTGGTCAGTGATGCGGGCACACCGGGGATCTCCGATCCGGGGCACCGCCTGGTCCGGGCAGCGATCGAGCAGGGCATCGACGTGGTTCCAGTTCCAGGGCCGACTGCCTGCATCGCCGCCCTCATCGCCTCCGGGCTTCCGACCGACTCCTTCTTCTTTGTTGGATTTCTGCCGGCGCGGCAGCAAGCACGGCGAGCCCGTCTCGAGGAGATCCGTCTCTCTCCGGCGACACTGCTGCTCCACGAAGCCCCCCATCGCCTTCGGGAGACCCTCGCCGATGCCTTGCAGATCCTTGGGGATCGGGTCGCGGTCGTTGCCCGGGAATTGACCAAGCTCCACGAGCAGTTTCACCGCGGCTCCCTCTCGGAGCTGACCGAATATTTCGCGGCGACACCGCCCCGTGGCGAGATGACGCTTGTCATTGCCGGCTGCCGTGACCATAATCAGGGTCTTGCAGCGCTGGGTCACTCCCTTGCCGAGGAGGTGGCGCGCCTGCAGGCATCGGAAGGGATCTCTCCCAACGAGGCCCTTCGGCGGCTCGCACGCCAGTACGGCCTCTCCCGCCGTGACCTCTATCGTCAATACCTCGATGAACGGGGGCCGGGTCTGCCGTCGGAGGAAGGAGAGTCGCTCCCTGCCGAGTCCTCTGATGACGACTTGGGGCCGGATCAACCTGTATAATCTGCGGTCAGGGAGTCCGACAGAGAAGGAATCGACGACGCATGGACCAACCTGGAGAGCATTGTGAGAGCCGACTTGGCGTTGACCGCCCCTCTCTCGATCTCAGATCGTGGGGCCCTGCGGTCCACGTGCTCTCGGGGAGGTCTGCGAGGGCACTCCTTCTTTTTGTCTGTCTGATCGGATTTTGCTTCGTCGACGCCAGGGCCCAACTGCTGCGCCAGACGGACTATGGGGTTGGGCTGACCCTGGCAATCTATGATTATGACGAGCGAGAGGCACCCTCGCTGGAATCCCCCACTCGGCTCGAAGTGACGGCCTCTTCCGCCGAGGAGGAGCGGCAGCACCTCCATCGCGTGCTCCGCATCCCCTCGGCGCAGCTGCGCTATCAGCGCTCGGTGGGTCTGCGCGAGGGCGAACCCTTCAGCGATACCCAGCCGATCGACCAGCGCCCCCTTCGCTGGAAGCTCCTGCCGCGTTTGGTGACCAAGGGCGACCTGACGTTCGATCTGCTCGTGACCTATGGCGACGTCGTCTTGCTCGACGTGCGAAGTGTGACCGTCAACAGCTTCGACACGATGCTCTTCCGGGGAGTTGCGCCTCTCGTGGACTCGCCATCGAACCCCAAAGGGATGTTGCTGACGCTGACCCCTGTCATCCAGAATCTGCGAGATCTGCGCAATCGGCCAACCGATCTCTCTCGTCCGACAGACCGGTTCGGTCGGCGGATCACGCTCGAACCGGACGACATCTTTGTCATGCCGACCATCCTCAATCGGGCCCCGCTTCTCTTCGCGCCGGGCTCAATGGTCCGGGGGTCCGTCACCCTCGAGGGGATCATCACGCCCGAGGGGCGGGTGACCAACGTGCGGGTGCTCGATACCCCCGACCCGGCCCTCAATCCGAAGGTGATCGAGGCCTTTCGTCTCTATCGCTTCAGCCCGGCTCAGCTCAATGGTCGGGCGACCTTTGCCACCTACCGTGAGACGATCCCCCTTGGCAAGAAGTAGTTGCGGGGAGGAGCGGCTCGCCGATGGAGTGTGTCATGCGAGAAGTTCTCCATTCGAGCCGGCTCTACGACGGGCCCGTCTTTGAGATCGAGCGCGATCGGATCCGCGATCTCGACGGAAGCGAGATTGTCCGTGAGGTCGTGCGCCATCCTGGCGGAGCCGGAGCGCTCCCTCTCTTCCCGGACGGCCGGATCGCGCTGGTCCGTCAGTATCGCCATCCGGCCCGTCGTGAACTGCTCGAGATTCCCGCTGGCCGCATCGAGCCGGGAGAGAGCCCGGAGCGGTGCGCTCTTCGGGAAGTCGAGCAGGAGATTGGCTTTCGCGTGGGACGAATGGTTCCGCTCTCTTCGTTCTACTCGACGCCGGGGTTTTGTGAAGAGGTTCTCTCGGTCTTCCTCGCCACGGACTTGACGCCCGGCCAGCAGCAGCTCGACCACGACGAGCGGCTCGAGGTCGTCTACTTTCCGTTTGAGCAGGCGTTGCGGATGGCCCGCCAGGGCGAGATCGAGGACTCGAAGACCCTCATCGCGCTGCTCCTTGCGGTGCGTCACGTGACACCAGATCTCGGCTGAATGTGCCCTCGCTGGGCGCGTCGAGGCAATCGACTCGGCCCTCTCGTCCGACAGGGAGTGCCAACTTCAAGGATCAAGAAAAGACTGGACAGCAGGAAAGGGGAGGACGATGGAGAGACAATCTGGTGAGGACGCACCGCAAGCTTTCGACTTGACCCCAGACTCCCCTCCGCCAGTTGTCGAGGGGATGGTGGAGCTGCCAGCTACTGTCGTGCAGCAGCCCCCTTCACTCCCCCGTTGGGGGGCGTGGACGGGCCTTCTGGTCTGGTTGGGGAGCGTGCTTCTTCTGGTTGGCTTCAATGTCGTTGGGGTGATGGCCTACTTTGGGATTCGGTTCTATCAGACCAGGGAGATTCCACAAGACATTTCTCTCGACTGGTTGATGGCGCTTCTGACCATCCTCTCCACGTTTCCCGCGCATCTGCTGACGCTTCTCATCTGCTGGTGGGTCATGACGGGACGGGGCCGCCACTCGCTGCGGGAGTCGCTCGGATGGGAATGGCATCCCCAGTTCAAATGGGTCCACGCTGTCGCCCTGGCCTGCCTGATGATTGGAGCAGGTTTGGGTCTTGAACGGCTGCTCGACCACCAGGAGACAGACCTCGAGAAGCTGCTCAAGTTGGGTGTCTCGATCCGGTACGCCGTCGCCCTGCTTGCCGTCTTCTCGGCTCCGCTCGTTGAGGAGCTGGTCTATCGTGGCGTTCTCTACCAGGGGTTCGAGCGCTCTGCCGGCCGGACGAACAGCATTCTGCTGGTCACACTGCTCTTCGCGCTGGTCCATGTCCCACAGTACTGGGGGAGCCAGGCAGCCCTTGCCGCGATTCTCACCCTCAGTCTGGTGCTGACCCTGCTCCGTGCCTACACGGGGAAGCTCCTTCCCTGTATCGCTACCCATTTTGTCTTCAATGGGATTCAGGCCGTTGTCCTCTTGGTGAGTGGGGATGAGGGGGGAGCCTCCGACGCTCCGAAGCCGCTGGAGACCGCGGCGCACCTCCTGACTCCGCTCGTCTCTTCGATCGCTGATCTTGCCCCGTCGTTCCTCTCCGCGCTCCCCCACGCCACGGGACTCATCCTTTCGACCCCCCACTGGATGCTGATGCCATGAACGACTTTTTTTCGATGATGGAGAAGTTGCAGGGGCTGCTCGACAAGCCCGAAATCGAGGTGGTGACCAAGGCGGGGACCCGCTTCCGCGGGCGGATCGATAATCTCCGCAGCACGCAACCGTTCAGCAAGCCGGCGGTCAAGATTCGCGGCGCCGATGGCAAGATCACCAAAATCCTCTTCTCGGAGATCGAGGAGCTGATCGACCATTCCGCTTGAGGAGGCGCGGCGGCCCTCTTCTTTCCGCCGGTCGCTCGCTGGCGACGGGCGGCTCAGCGGGGGACCACGAGAGGCGAAAGACTGTGGCGGTGGGTCGCGTTGCTCAGTTCACCGGGCGCTTGAAGGTGTACTTGACGTAGCGGCTGCTCGCCAGCAGCTCCTCTCCTTTCGTGCCCCGATGAGAACTGTATCCATCGACATAGACGGTGACCAGCTCCCATCCTTCTTCCCCAAGGAAGTTGAGGCCGGCATCGACGTTGGCGTCGATGAAGTCTTCTCCGGTGATTCGGGAACCGATCTTCCGAATCTCTCCCCAGTCGACTGTGCGGTACTCCCATTTCATTGTCATCTCTCCTGAATGGCATCCGTCCGAGGTGTGTCTGTCGAACCAACGGTTGGAGGTGAAGTCGGTCACCTTCCGGTACATTCCGGATACGGGTGCGGGCCCGTGCGGCCCATCCTTGAGGTCAGGGAGGAAGGCGATGGAGATGACGCTGCCCACCAGCTGTGCGCGGAAGGAGTCTCAATCCGGAAGACGCCGCGCATTGTACTACAAAGCCACGACGCGCAACATTGAGGGCTCGATTTTTCCGGGGAGTGTTCGGGCAGGGTGGATCAGGGGCGGGACGGTCGACGGAGGCGCGTGAGATGGGTGCCAATCCGCGGGAGGCTCTGGAGAACGACCTCGCCGACGATCTGCAGGCTGCGCGCGTCGATCTTGTCGAGGGTGTCCTCGCGGGTATGCCAGTAGCTCGTCTCGCCATCGCCATAATCGAAATCGATCAGGTCGACAGCGGGAATTCCTGCCTCGAGAAAGGGCAGGTGATCATCGCTCATCCAGTGGCTCTCCTCCGGGAAGTGGCGCTGATAGCCCAGGTCGCGTGCCGTCTCCCAGATCGTGTCGACCAACCAGCCGGTCGAATTCTCCTCACGGGGAATGACCAAGTCCCGATCCCCGACCATGTCGAGCAGCACCATCGCTTTGATCCGGGAGATCTCTCCCGTTCTTCGCAATGTCGCCACCATCTCCCGGCTGCCGTAGGTGTTGTCTTGCCCGTTGAGACAGTCGCTCCAGCCGGCACAGAAGGCCTCCTCGCCATCGAAGAAGGCCAGTCGGTAGGAGAGATCGTGCCCCCCCTTCTCTTTGGCCAGTACCCGCGCCAGCTCGAGGAGGACTCCAGTGCTCGAGCCTCCGTCGTTGGCCCCAACAAACGGGAAGTCCGCAAAGTCCTTGGTATCGTAGTGGCTGGCGATGAGGATGGTCTGGGGAGACCTCCCAGGCAGGTCGACCAGCAGGTTCTTCATCCCCACGCGGCCCCTCGGGGTCAAGGGGGTGAAAGATTCGACCCGCGGCTTCAATCCGTATCCACGCAGTTCTCGCAGCAGGTACTCGCGGGCCTTTTCGATGCCGGGAGAGCCGGCGGAGCGGGGGCCGATCGCGACCAAGGCCGCGACGTGCTGGTAGGCACGCTTGCCGTCGAAGGTGAGGGGCGTCTTGACGGGGAGTGTAGGGGAGGGAAGGACGCCCAGCGCCATTGTGCCGGTCGATCGGGACAGGGGGAGGTTCCAAGCCGATCCGGAGGCCCCGTTCACCAGGGCGAGCGCGATCATCGTCAATGGAAGAAGGCACCGATACACCGGGAAGCCTCAGCGGAGCGGCTTACCGCCGTGTGGCGGCGCTCTCCTCAGATGTGGGGGATGCGGGGCCCAAGAAGAGAAGGGCTCGACGCAGGAAGACCCGCAATTGACGGCGATCGACCACGGCGTCGAGCATCCCGTGTTCAAGGAGAAACTCGGAGCGTTGGAAGCCTTTCGGGAGCTTCTGCCGGATCGTCTGCTCGATGACGCGCGCCCCGGCGAAGCCAATAATCGCCCCCGGCTCGGCCAAGTTGAGGTCTCCAAGCATCGCGTAACTCGCCGTTACGCCACCGGTTGTTGGATCGGTCATCAGCGAGAGATAGGGCAGCCGCGCCTCGTCAAGCCGCGCCAGTCCCGCCGAGATCTTGGCCATCTGCATCAACGAGAGCGCGCCTTCCTGCATTCGGGCACCGCCAGAACAGGAGATGACCAGCAGGGGAAGTCTGTGGGCGAGGCAGTGCTCGATCGCCAGCGTGATCTTCTCCCCCACGACCGAGCCCATGCTTCCCCCGATGAACTGAAATTCCATCGCGCAGATGACCAGCGGAATCCCTTCGAGGCGGCCTTCCCCGGTGAGGAGCGCGTCGAGCATCCCGGTCTGCTGTTGTGCCTTGCGCAGACGGTCCGGATAGGCCGTCCTGTCGACAAAGCCGAGCGGATCGCTCGGGCCGACTTCGGGATGGAGCTCCTGATACTTCCCTTCGTCAAAGAGCATCGCCAGCCGCTGGCGGGCACCAATCCGGAAGTGGTACCCACAGCGCGGGCAAACCTCAAGGTTGGCCGTCAGATCGCGCCCGTAGAGGGTCGCCCCACAGCTCTCCCCTTCGCACTTGACGAAGATGCCCTCCGTCTTGACCGTTCGCTCCTCTGGCGGAGCCAGCTCCCCAATCTTCTCTGTTTGCCGTTTGAACCAGGACATAATCTGTCGGTCTCTTCCCTGGGAGCTGTCTCTCGCACCCCTCTCGGACCCCACGTGCCATATGCCATACCCCGTTCCCGGGAGTGCGCGTTCGGTACAGTTACGAATGGGCTATCTTACGTTTCCCTGCTCATTCTGGCAAGCGGTCGCTCTGGAGCCAAGTGGCCAGTCTCGTCAGGTCGACATTCCCCCCGGAGAGAATGACTCCGACGCGCCGCCCTTGCCCCAAGATCTTGCGGTGCCGGATCGCTGCCGCGCCGGCGGCACCGGAGGGCTCAACAAGGATCTTCATCCGCTCCAGCATGAATCGCATCGTCTCGATCAGCTCTTCGTCCCGCACCAACAGGATGCCGGCGGCGAGCGTGCGGACGATCGGAAAGGTCTTCTTCCCGGGTGTATTGACCGCCAACCCGTCGGCGATCGTTTGGGGAACCGGGATTTCGACACGCTCC
>JBMUAP010000158.1:0-6825 GCA_049454155.1 Blastocatellia bacterium | reverse complement strand
GTCAGCGGCGCGGTCGACCTTGCCGACCCGGCCATCTACGACGCCATCCCCTACAACAACAGCGGCGTGCTGGTTCCCTTGATCGTTCGTCGCGCCACCGTCATCCAGCGAGCCGCTGGGCGAGACCGGACCCTCCCCCCCTACCAGGCAGACCTGGCGATCAGCCTTGAGCGCACCCGCGCGACGATTCAGGACCTCGGGGATCTCGAAGGCTTGGTCGGACTTGAGGAGGTCTCCGCCGAAGGGTTTCACGTAACGACCTCCGCCGCCGGAGGGCTGCGGGTGGGCGGCGAGGCGACCCTCCTTTTCTATCGCAGCCAGCGGGCCGCGTCGATCGACTGGGACACGCCCGGTCTGGAGAGACGCTCCCCGCCGGACGCGGTCTTTCGACAGGGGCGCTGGACCGGGCGTGAGCGGCTGATCACCGCACCACGCCCCCGCTGATCCCCCTGCTCCTTCTTCTGAACCTGTATCGATCTGTATGGAGAGGACGATTCCTATGAGTCAAGAGACAAAGCCGGAGATGGTCATTGTGCTCCATCCGGCCGACAATGTCGCCGTCGCCCGGGTGCCCATTGCCGAGGGGACAGAGGTGGTGGCGGGCCCCCATCGCATCACCGCCCGGCAGACGATCACCCCGGGACAGAAGGTCGCCCTATGCCCGATCCACGCGGGGGAGCGTGTCCGGAAGTATGGCGAAGTGATCGGGGAGGCGACGACCGAGATCGCTCCCGGCGAATGGGTCCATACCCAGAATGTCCTGCCGGACTTCAACGGCAAGGACTACGAGTTTGCCACTCAGACCCCCGTCACCCACTACATGACACCGGAGGAGGCGGGGACCTTTGACGGCTATCTCCGCGAGAATGGGGATGTCGGGACCCGTAACTACATCGCGGTGATTGCCACCTCGAACTGCTCCAGCCACGTCACCGAGGAGATTGCGCGTCGCTGCCGGGACGTCCGGCGTGAGACGCACGGCGTCGATGGTGTCGTCGCCATTCCTCACCAGGAAGGCTGCGGGCATACCCAGGGCGAGGACACGTGGCAGTTGGAGCGGACGATTGCCGGGATGATCTATCACCCCAATGTTGGGGCGGTCCTCATGGTCAGCCTTGGCTGCGAAGTCAACCAGCTCTCCAACTACATCGGCTCGACCCAACTTGGCCAGCAGCATTTCCGCAAGGGCAAGTTGATCGTCGGGTTGGAGATGCAGTCGAGCGGAGGAACGAGTCGTACCGTCGACCAGGGGGTGGCGCAAGTCCACGAGCTGATCGCCCATTGCCGCGAGATGAAGCGGACGCCCCAACCGATGAGCCGGATCCTGCTCGGCACCAACTGTGGCGGCTCGGACGCCTTCTCGGGAATCTCGGCCAATCCAGCCCTCGGACACGCCAGCGATCTGCTCGTCCGGGCAGGCGGCACGACCGTCCTCGCCGAGATCCCGGAGTGCATGGGGGCTGAGCACCTCCTCACCCGCCGCGCCATCGACGAGGCGACGGGCCGCAAAGTCATCGAGGTCATGGAGTGGTACCAGGCCTACCTGCGCCGCTTCGGCGGCGGCTGGAACGACAACCCCTCGCCGGGAAACACGGCGGGCGGCATCACCAACATCTGCGAAAAGTCGCTCGGTGCGGTCGCCAAGGGCGGGACGACTGCCCTGACTGGCGTCTTCGCCTATGCTGAGCGGATCAACAAACCCGGGTTTGTCCTGATGAACACGCCCGGCTACGACCCGATCTCGCTGACCGGCCTCGCTGCCGGGGGCGCAACGGTCCTCTGCTTTACGACCGGTCGCGGCTCAGCGATTGGCAATCCGGTGGCTCCCGTCATCAAGATCTCTTCCAACTCCCGCATTGCCCGGATCATGGAGGACAACATCGACATCAATGCCGGTCGGATCGTCGATGGCCAAGCGACGATCGAAGAGGTCGGACGGGAGATCTACGAGATGATCCGTCGCGTTGCCTCCGGCGAAGAGACCAAGAGCGAACGGCTCGGCCACCAGGAGTTTGTCCCATGGCGTATCGGCCCCGTTCTCTAGCGCGCGCGGCGTTCTCGATCACCTTTGACGCTTCCCCGTGGAGCTGGGCAGGGATCGCCCTCTGCCTGCTGCTCCTCGCGGGGTGCCGTGGCGCGGACCCCTCGGGCAAGCCGGCGGGTGACCCCGGGGCCAGCCGCTCATCCACTCCGCCCGCGACGGAACTGCCGCCGACCCCGGTGGGCTTGTCCCTCCTGCGGGGGAAGATCGACGGTCAGTACGGCATCCAGATGGAGCTGGAGGTCGAAGGAGAGTCCGCCCGGGGCAGCTACTTCTACGAGCGGTCCGGCGCGGCCCGTCTCGGAGAGAAGGTGCTCGCCTTGACGGGCCGGCTCGCACCCGATGGGTCACTGCGTCTCGTCGAGGAGGCCTATCGATCCTCGACCGGAACGGTCGAAAAGACGGGTGAGTTTGTCGGAACTTGGACGAGGATCGACCGGGGTCGCCCTCCCCGGATCCTCCGCCTGACGGGAACGTGGAGTCGGTTGCGGGATCGGCGTACGGTCCCTTTTGAGCTGGAGCAGCACCTCTTCGAAGCTGGCCCGTACCTCTTGAGGAGTGCGACGACGGAGGACCGCAACGAGAGCGCTGGTTATGTCGCCACGACCCACCTGCCTCGCCTCGAGGTCGAGGGAGCGACGCCCGAGCTCGCTGCCCGGGCCACTGCCTTTCACCAACTGATCGAGAAGACCATCGCCCCCGTCCTCGAGGATTTCCGGCGCGCTGCCTCTGAAGATCGCCCGGCGATTCATGCTGACCCGACCCGCGGGCCAACCTACCCGCCCTACACCCTCGAGATTCGATATCGCCTTGTCGGCGCGACCGACGACTATCTCAGCCTCCTCCTGACGACGATGGTCTTCACCGGCGGTGCCCATCCCAACACGACCTCCGTCTCGATCAACTGGTCGATCCCAGAAGGGCGTCCCTTGACCCTCGCCGAGCTCTTCCGACCGCCCGGTCCAACGGAACGCCCCGGTCCGGAGACCCTCCTTCCCGCCTACTGCCGCCGCGCCCTTGGACGTCTCACCCCGCCCCCTGACCCGGAGTGGGTCGCTCGCGGCACTGCCTGGAACACGGAGGACTACCAACGCTGGACCATGGCCCCGCACGGACTGCAACTGACCTTCGATGCCTATCAGGTGGGGAGCTATGCTGAAGGGGCTTACGAGGTCGTCATGCCCTATGCCTTGCTGCGCTCGAGCCTCGATCCACAAGGGCCCCTCCGCGCGTTTGTCGTCCCGGCGCTGCCGCTCGATTCTCCCTAGAGGCGATCCAGAAACCGGGGGAAAGCGAGGGGCGAGGGACGAGGGGTGAGGGGCGAGGGGCGAGGGATGAGGGATGAGGGGCGAGGGGCGAGAGACGAGGGATGAGGGGCGAGAGACGAGGGAGCCGTGCGCGTCGATCTCCGTGTCCTGTGCCCTGGCCGGCGTCTGTCCCAAGGCCATCAGGCTCCACAACATCGTCAGCGCCAGCAGTCCCCACCCCGCAGCACTCTCTGTCCGTTTCGCGTTGAGTTGATCTTGGCCCATCTCCACCCCCTTCCGACGTTCTTTGATTACCCGATCCACCCTGCAAAGACAAGCCATTTCGCGAATCAGCACACCTGCCGGTTCCAACGGGGCGGGGAAGTGCTCACACTGCGACAGGGGGCCCGTGAGGCAGGAAATATGTCTTGGAAAGGACCACTGGGCCGAACGAGCTGTAAAAACACAGGGCAAACCTCGATGATGAAAATAAAGTTACCCCGTGCGAGGAGCCATCAGCGGGACCAAGTCCAGGTTGATGGGTTCCAATCTGTAAGTTGTCCATCCATTAGCACTGGATCCAGGAACGACTGCACTGCCTGCGTGACCTCCTCAAGCGTTACCCAAGGGAGTTGATCCCCTTGCACCATCGTCAGGTAGGGAGCTACCCATTCTTTCGGTGGCGCAGGCACTGATGCTGGTAATGGGTGGGTGCTGCGAAACGAGAAGGTCATCTCCAGCGCAGCGCGTAGTTGTCCAGCACGGATGACTTGTGTGGTGGCGAGTAGCGCCAAGTCCGGGAGATCCTTGACGCGAGTGTTGATGCGTGATCGGGGTAGCGTGTAGGCGTGTAGTTTCTCGGCAATGTGTGTCACAACTGGGTAGAGACGAAGATTGGGCGGCTCAATCCCCGCGAAGGCCAGCAAGTCGTCAGCGACCACGACCTCAGGCTCGCCAAGGATTGGATCCCCAAATGCAACGTCGACTCCGAAGGGCTGGCCATACAACTTTCCGGCAAGCCTGCACTCGGTGCGAAATCGGATCCCCTCATATTGCATTGCTTCGTTCCAAATCTTCGGATGATTCTCGTCAAGGCCAACTTCGAAGAACATGAAGTCACCGAGATCACGCTGCCCAGCTGTTTGAAGATTGGCAAGAATATCACGGGGGGATCCGACTAATCTTAGATCGATGTCTTTTGTGGTTCGGGCTCGTCCAAGGCGAATCTCCAGCACCAGACCCCCCTTCAGTGTAGCCCCGTCTCCCAGTACGGAGACGACCCGCGCCAGAAATCGATCGAATATCAATAGCTGCCGTCTTCTTGTGAACTCACTCCCATTGTTCGTTACCGTGCGAAGGCGATGATCAAGGGCTTGTTTGAAGGCTGCCGGTGAGGAATACGTACGAGTTGTCATCCATCAATTCCTCCAAAGGGGCGCAGAGCCTCGTCCACTTCATTGAGTTCAGCTTTGGCGACGAGCCCACGGTGAACCGCTTGTCTGGCCGCTTGTCGAAGCAGGTCAGGAGCGACGCATTCTCGAGCGCAGTCCTTCAATGTTCGTAGCGGATTGGTGGTCGGTGCTGCACCGAACCAGCTGCGGTCGGCTGGTAGCACGTTCGCATAATGGAGCGTAATCCCCGTTGGCACTCTCAACCGGCGTTGACGCCACGCTGGCGGCAGCGTCAGATCGACTTTTCCGGGAAGCGCATCTGAGAGCCCATGGAGGGCGAGTGCGCTCTGGTGCGAAAATACGCCAGACTGCTCCGACCAGAGCCAGACCGTGATCAGCTCCTCGTACTCTCCTCCGGGGAAGTGGACCAGCCGGTAGATCTTCCGATGTGCCCTCACTACCCGCCCTGCACGAATGTGCTTCAGCAGAAGCTGAGTCGAATAGCCAGCCTCTGCCGCTTGTCCTGTCGTGAAGTATCCTTCTTGCGCGGCCGCTATCTCGAAGAGCACGTCCCAGTTTGGCTTTATTCGATCTTTCATGCACAAAACGTAACCTAAGGTTACGTTTTGTGCAAGGCATTAATCGGCGTACTGAACTGGCTCGGTGAGATCCGGCAGGTGAAGGTAGACGATAGTCTGTTCCTGAAAATGAAAGGGGCCCACACCAAGCGGAGGTGGTGCGAAGAAGAGATCGAGGCGGAGAGAAAATGGGCTCAACCGATCAAGTTAAGAGCGGCTGGAGAGCATTCGATATTGCCGCAGATGATGGTGAGACTATTTCGGACAGGAGATCGAGGAGAAGGGCGGCAGCAGAGAGGGGGACCGGGCAAAAAAAAGGTGATCAACAAACGCTGATCACCCCAGTCACAAACTACACACAGCTCACCAAACGCCCCTCTCCTGGGAAAGTTCCAGAAAGATTTCTTTTTTTCTTTCTTTCCCGGAGAAGAGGACCCAGTGCGATGTCAGCGTCGGGCATAGTACCCCGCGCGAGCCCGAAGGGAGACCTTGGAAGGGGCAGCGGCGTTCTGGCTCAAGCGGACTTGGATGTTGCGCCATTTCCCGTCATTCGCACGGTTTCCCGGGACATAGCCAAGGCTGTAGAGGCGCCGGATGGTGACGGCGATCTCGCTGGCAGCGTCTTCGAGATCCTGGCGGGTGCGGGGAAAGTAGGTTCTTCCACCCGTCGGGGTGACCAGTTCATCGAGCAACAGCATGGCCTGTTGATGGCAGACGCGACCGCAGTTGCCGGAGGGGGTCGGGTTCCCGATGGCGTAGAGGATGGGATCCCCTTCGCGGATCAGTTGGCGGACTTGGCGGAAGGTGTAGCGGGAGCGGTTGTCGGCTCCGTCCGAGAGGACGAGCAGGACGTGCTTCTTGTGTCGCCCCTGCTTGAGCTTCTCGACTCCGGCATAGATGGCGTCATAGAGGGCCGTCCCACCCTCCGTCGTCAGCGTAGAGAGGCGAAGGGCGAGCAGGTCGGCGGGGACAAAGTCGGTGACCCGATTGATCTTGTCGTTGAAGGTCAGCAGAAAGAACTCGTCTTCCTGGTGGCTCATCTCGAGGAAGAGTTTGACAGCCTCGCGGGCCTGGTCGAGCTTTGGATGCATGCTGCTCGAGAGGTCGAAGACGATGCCGATGCTCGCCGGATCGTCTCGCTCGCTGAAGAATTCGATCTCTTGCCGAATCTTGTCCTCATAGATCTCGAACTGTTCCCGGGTGAGGCCGGCGATGGGTTGACCACCTCGATCGAGGACGGCGACGGTGAGGGTCACAAGGTGGGTGTCGATCTTGATGTCATCCGTCTCGTCGGTGGCGACAGACGGCGCACTCAAGCTACGGGGGATCGAGAGGGGGTTCCCTCCGATTGCCACCAGCATCAGGCAGATGGCGCTTAGCAATACGACTCTCTTCATAGGTACCACATAGCCAGGTTCTCAAACGGGGGGCTGCCCTGACGGGACGTCTGTTCTGGGATACGACGTACCGCGACCTGGTTCGATATCGATGACAAGATCTTGGTCTCTGATGATCTCGACTCCCCAGATATATTTACTACGTCACTGATGATACACGATCGGGTGGGG
>JBMUAP010000157.1:0-6875 GCA_049454155.1 Blastocatellia bacterium | reverse complement strand
AGTGTGGGCAGTTGTTGACAGTTCTCGAAGGCTTGCGGATACTCAGACTCATATGAGCAACCACCAGAATGATCCACCAGAGCAGGGAGTGCGAGTCGGGGAGGCCGGGGCCGAATCGATCCCCGACTATCCTGGAACGGTCGAGAAGATGAGCGAGCGTTGGCGCCGCTTGCAGCGAGAGGGGGAGGTCGATCCCTCGCTGGCGGGCAGGGAAGCGCAGCGCGGATTTCTCGAGCGCTACTACCTCCCGATCGGCATTGGGGTCGCGGTCTTGCTGGTGGCGTTGGTGATCGTCATTGGAGGGGTTCTCTTTCTCCTGACGAGGGGAGGGGCCAACTGAGGATGGGAGAGAGGACTGAGATGGGAACGAGACGATCGATCCAATTGGGGCTGGAGTCATTTCTGGCTGATCCTGGGCGATGGACGAAGGGTGGGCGGGTCGGATTGATCTGCAATCCCTCGACGGTCGATCGCCATTTCCGGCACGCGGCCGACCTCTTTCACGGCCACCCGGGGATCGAGTTGACAGCACTCTTCGGGCCGCAACACGGCATCCGCGGTGAGACGCAAGACAACATGATCGAGTGGGAGGGCTTTCGGGATCCGCGCACCGGCGTCATGGCTTGGTCCCTCTACGGGGAGTCGCGCCAGCCGACCGCGGAGATGCTGGCGGATGTCGACGTGCTGGTCTTCGATGTGCAGGATGTCGGGACACGGGTCTACACTTTCATCTACACCATGGCACTGGCCATGATCGCGGGAAAGGCGGCGGGAAAGCGGGTCGTCGTTCTCGACCGGCCGAATCCGATCGGGGGACTGGGGATCGAGGGAGATCTCTTGCGGCCTGGGACCGAATCGTTTGTCGGGATGTACCCGATTCCGATGCGCCACGGGATGACGGTGGCGGAGCTGGCGCGGATGTTCAACGGGGCCTTCGGGATTGGGTGCGAGCTCGAGGTCGTTCCGATGGAGGGCTACTCCCGCGCGAGCTGGTTCGATGAGACGGACGCCCCGTGGGTCCTGCCCTCCCCCAATATGCCGACCCTTGAGACGGCGACGGTCTATCCCGGAACGGTCTATGTCGAGGGGTGCCGCTTCAGCGAGGGGCGGGGAACGACGCGCCCCTTTGAGATCAACGGCGCACCCTACATCGAGGCAAATCGCTTGGCAGAGCACCTCAACGGGCACAACCTGCCCGGCGTCTATTTCCGGCCGCACAGTTTTCAGCCGACCTTCCAGAAGCACATGGGCGAGCTGTGCCATGGCGTACAGTTGCACGTCACCGACCGGGAGATCTTTCGGCCGGTCATCAGCGGGATTGCGTTGATCAAGGCCGTGCACGACCTCTATCCGGACCAGTTCGCTTGGCAGGAACCACCGTACGAGTATGTCTACGACCGCTTGCCCTTCGATGTCATCGCCGGGGGGACGACGCTGCGGGAGCAGATCGAGAAGGGGGTCTCGCTGAAGGAGATTGCCGATTCGTGGCGACAGGACGAGGCGTCCTTCCGCGAGGCCCGGCAAGGCTATCTGCTCTACCCCGGTGAGATCCGCACGTGAGCGCCCGGGAGCTTGCTGCGAGGCTGACGCGATGATCCACGACCACTCCCACGACCATTCCCATTCCCACTCTGGCCACACCCATCTGGCGGAATCGCTGGCGCAGGGGAGTTCGCGCCGCGTTCTGCGGATTGTTCTGCTGCTGACCCTGGGCTATCTGATTGCCGAGTTGCTGGGCGCCTACTGGGCCAACAGCCTCGCACTCCTCTCGGATGCGGGCCATATGTTCTCCGACGCCGCGGCACTGCTCTTGGCGTGGGTGGCGCTGACGATTGCGGCGCGACCGGCGACGGCACGAAAGACGTATGGATTCCATCGCGTCGAGATCCTCGCCGCACTGATCAATGGATTGGCGCTGATGGGACTGGCACTCTTCGTGGTGGTCGAGGCAGTGCACCGCTTCCAGGAGCGGGAGGTAGTACGTGGAGAGGTGCTGCTGGTCGTCTCGCTGGGGGGACTGGGCGTCAACCTGGTGGCGGCGTGGCTGCTTTCGGGGGCGCGGCACGAGAGCCTCAACCTGCGGGGAGCATTTCTGCACGTCGTCGGGGATCTGCTGGGGTCGGTCGGAGCGGTCATTGCGGGAATCTTCATCCTTTGGCAGGGATGGTACTGGGTGGATCCGTTGGTCAGCCTGCTGATCAGCGCCCTGATCCTCGTCAATGCGTGGCGACTGGTGGCGGAGGCGGTCCACATTCTGCTCGAGGGGACCCCGGCGCATATCGAAGTCGGTGGAGTCGAGGACTCACTGCGCCAAGTGCCCGGTGTTCGCAACATCCACGACCTGCATGTCTGGACGATCACCTCGGGGCGCCACGCCGTGACGGCGCACGTGGTGGTCGACGATCCGCAGGAGAGTCGGCGCATTCTGCGGGAGTGCCAGTCTTTGCTGGTTGACCGTTTTGGTCTGACCCATTCGACCATCCAGATCGAGGACCCGACGTTCTCGACCTGGGTCGAGTTCACACCCCCTCATCACGAGGAGAAAGAAAGAGAAGAGGCCAATCGATGAGCAGGAATGGGGCGGAGCAGCGTGCAGGGAGCAGGATCGGGAGAAGAGGGTGGACCCGACGTGGGTTCTGTCTCGGGGCCATCTTCCTGTTGGGAATGGTCAGCATTGGGTGTCGCAGCTCGGTCGAGGCGGATCTGGTGCTGCTGGACGGGAAGGTTTGGACGGGGAATCAGGACCAGCCCGAAGTGGAAGCAGTGGCCTCTCTGCGGGGGCAGTTGGTCGCAGTCGGAACATCCGCCGAGGCGCGGCGGTGGATTGGGGCCACAACGCAGGTCATCGACCTCGCCGGGCGGCGGGTGCTTCCAGGATTCAACGACGCCCACGTTCACTTCTTCGATGGGGGGCAGGGCTTGGCGAGTGTCCAGTTGCGCGATGCCGGGAGCCCCGATGTCTTTCGGGAGCGGATCCGCCAGTTTGCCGCGACGGTGCCAGAGGGGCGATGGATTCTCAATGGCAACTGGGACCATGAAAATTGGCAACCAGTTCAGTTGCCGACCCGCCAGTGGATCGATGAGGGGACCCCGCGCCATCCGGTCTTGATCCAGCGACTGGATGGGCATATGGCCCTCGCCAACAGCTTGGCGCTGCGTTTGGCGGGCGTGACTCGCCAGACGCCCGATCCGCCCGGGGGAGCGATCGTTCGGGACGCGCAGGGTGAACCGACCGGGCTGCTCAAGGACGCGGCGATGTCACTCGTCGCCCGGGTCATTCCCGCCCCCACCGAGGAGGAGATCCTGATCGCCATCCGTGCGGCGCTGGCCTACGCTGCGCGGCAGGGGGTGACGAGCGTGCACGATATGTCGGCCTCGCCGGCGGTGCTTGGCGCGTACCAGCGCCTCTTGGAGCAGGATCAATTGACGGTGCGGATCTATGCCCACCAGCCGCTCAGCGAGTGGGAGCGACTGGCGAGGGTCGGACTGCGCGCCCATTTTGGTGGAGATCGCCTGCGCGTCGGGGGGCTCAAAGGCTTTGCGGATGGCTCCCTCGGCTCGACCACGGCGCTCTTCTTCGCTCCGTACCTCGACGAGCCGGCAACCAGTGGGCTGCCGAGCGAGGAGATGATTCCGGTCTCGCGCATGCTTGCCAACCTGCGCG
Organism: Blastocatellia bacterium; assembly: GCA_049454155.1. Classification (GTDB taxonomy): domain Bacteria; phylum Acidobacteriota; class Blastocatellia; order RBC074; family RBC074; genus CAIOZW01. Next base: position 3,211 of record JBMUAP010000157.1, on the reverse strand, counting down.
GAGCGGATCGCGCCGGATTGCAGATTGCCGTCCACGCGATTGGCGATCGGGCCAATCGCGAGATTCTCGACCTCTATGCGCAAGTGGCGGCGGAGAATGGGGACCGGGATCGTCGGTTCCGGATCGAGCACGCCCAGCACCTCCGGCCGGAGGAGATTGCCCTCTTCGCGCGTCAACGAGTGATCGCTTCGATGCAGCCCTACCATGCCATCGACGATGGCCGCTGGGCCGAGAACCGGATTGGGCCCGAGCGCGCCCGGGGCACCTACGCCTTTCGCTCCCTGCTCGATGCCGGGGTGACCCTCGCCTTTGGCTCCGACTGGTTTGTCGCCCCGATGGAGCCGCTCCTCGGGGTCTATGCCGCAGTGACCCGCCGCACGCTCGATGGGCGCCATCCGGAGGGGTGGATTCCCGCCGAGAAGATCACCGTCGCCGAGGCTCTTCGCGCCTTCACCTACGGTTCCGCCTATGCCTCCTTTGAGGAGCGCCGCAAGGGAACGCTTGAAGTCGGGAAGCTCGCCGATCTGGTCGTTCTCCCCGAGGATCCCTTGGCGATCGACCCGGAGCGGTTCCGCCAGCTCAAGGTCGATCTGACCATCTTCGATGGCCGAGTCGTCTTTGACCGATCACGCAAGGATTGAGCAACAGTGGATCAGCGGTGGGTGGAGGATGGGTCTTCGAGGCGGGGGAGCGTTTCCCGGTTGGCCAATGTCCGGAGCCCTTCTTCAAGATTGTTGATGGCGAATTTGGCCGCAGCTTGGTGGGCAGCCTTGAGGCTGGTTCCCTCGCCCGTCGCCAGCTGGTGTCCCTCCACCACCAGGGCGACCTGGAAGACCCGTCGGTGATCTGGCCCTTGCCGCTCCAGAATCTCGTAGCGGGGAGTCGGCAGTCCGAGTGACTGCAGCCGTTCCTGGAGGGCGGTCTTGTAGTCCATCGGGGTCAGGTCGGCCGGATCGATCTCAGCAATGGTTGGTCCGAACTCGCGCCGGATGAACCGGTTGGCAGCCTCGACCCCTCCGTCCAAGTAGACGGCGGCAATCAGGGCCTCATAGGCGTCGACTTGGAGCGCGACCTTCTCTCTTCCCCCCGTCTTCTCCTCGCCACGATTGAGCAGCAGATAGTGGCCGATTCCCAGCCGTTGCGCGAGGTGGTGGAGGTTGACGGCGCTGACCGTGTAGGCGCGCATCTTCGAGAGCGGCCCTTCGGAGAGGGTCGGGAATCGTTCGAGCAGCCAAGTGCTGATGAGAAACTCGAGGACGGCATCTCCGAGAAACTCGAAGGCCTCGTTGTGGAGAGGTCGCGGGACGGGTTGCTCATTGGCGAAGGAACGATGGGTCAGGGCGCGGATGAGGAGTCGCTGATCCCGGAACCGATAGCCGATCTTCGACTCCAGCTCCCGCAGTCGTTCGGGGGAGAGCGTCGAGGCCGAAGGGGGGGAGAGCGGTTTGGTCTCGCGCACGCCTCCCGGGCGTGGATCGGGGTTCTGCGCAGGCAGGACGCTGGTGAGCAGCTGTCGCACAGAGCGAAGAAAGCCAGACTCGGAACCCGAGCTGGCTCTCTTCTTCTCTCTGCGATCATCTGCGCGGTCTTCCCGTTGGGAAGATTCGCTCAAAGACGCTGGACGAGGTTCGGCCATGAGAGGATCATCCTAGGGACGGCGACGCGCTGGAGCGCGGCGCCGAGCCGGTGCCGCCTTCTTCTTGGTCGTCGACGCTTCCTTGGCTTCCGTCGGAGTGGCGGCTCCAGTCGCGGCCGACACGGCGGTGGTCAGCGCTGGGGCGCCAGCGGCGCCGGCCGGTGGCGCGTCGCTCCCAGGAGTCTCCGACTCTGCCTTTGCTGGAACGGTCGGATCAGCGATGGTCGGGTCTGCCTCCAACTGCTTGATGAAGGCCTCGGCGCCATCCGCCGAACCGGTCCGGTAGTTCCAGAAGGAGTCGAACTGCTCCTTGGCGGCGGTGCGGAGCGACTCAGTCGCCGGGGCGGTCGCCGTGGCGAGCACCCGGGCATAGTCGACGATCATCCGATCGATCGTTGGGTTGATCTTTGCCAGGAGGGCCTTGCCTTCGTCCGCGGTCTTCTGGTCATCGGTCAGGGCCTGGTACTCCTTGCTCAGCTGCTGATACTCCTTGAAGGTTGCATTGGAGCGCAGCCAGTAGTTGTTGGGATCCTTCCAGCCAAGTCCATCCTTCTGCTTGACGGCAATCGCCTTGTTGAGATAGGCCACCGCTTCGTTGGCATCACCCTCGGCCTGGAGAATGTTGTAGCCGAGGAACTGGTTGAGCTGGGCGAGGGCTGTCTCCCGCAAGGGGTCATAGTCCTTGGGATCCCAGCCTTCCGGTGCCTTCTCGCTGGCCATCAGTTCGAGACCGCGGGTCGCGTAGGTCTTGGCTTTTTCGATATCCTTGAAGAGGTTCCCCATCGCGCCGTAGGTGGTGGCGAGGGCGACACGGGCGGTGACGTAGGTCACCGCGGTCTGCCCGGTCTCCATCGTCAAGTAGGTCTCGGCAGACTGGATCAGCTGGTCGAGTTTCGGAGCGTCTGGGGCGGCATAGAAGGCGGTCAAAGCGCCTTGAAACTTCTCGCTGAGGTCTCCCTTGATCTGTTGCTGGGCAAATTTGGCGTACTGGCTGGTGGGGTACTTCTCACCGAGTTCGCGCGCGAGCGGCAGGCAGGTGTTCTTGTCGCGCTTGGTGTAGCACTCGTTGTAGAAATTCCGCTCGAGTTCCGCCTGCTTCTCGTCCTGGGCCAGGGCGGCAGTGTTGCCGAAGAGGGTCGCGCTTGCCACAAACGCGAGCGTGATGATTGAATATACCTTCTTCATAAAATGCTGATCCTCCACTGTCTTCCGCTGTCGTGTACTGTCTGTCTTCGATTTTGTCCCACGCAAGAGGTGGGGAACAGATGATGATCCGGAGTCCGACGGCCTGTATAGGAGACAGTCAGATGCGTCATTATTTTGCATGATTCATCCGCTTTGTCAAACTACGCTCTGGCGGGCGGGAGAGGCCATGGCATCCCGCCGGGAATCCTCTACAATGGTGCAGATGTTGGTCAAAGACAGGACGGGCAGGACGGGCAGGACGATCGAAGAGGAGAGAACCGATGAGCGATGGCGGGTGGCAAGGGAGTCAGGGCGGCGTTTCGATCGAGGGCGCGGCCCTCGTCGAGTGGTTTCGGGGGCGGGAGCCGGAGATGATCCAGTTGTTGGGGC
>JBMUAP010000156.1:0-6878 GCA_049454155.1 Blastocatellia bacterium | reverse complement strand
CGGCGGGGAAACCCTTGCCAGAAAGATGTGGAGAAGATGCGGGCGAGGGAGGGGGGGCTAACGATCGCCGGGAGGGCAGTGGACGGATTTGGGCAATTGGAGGATAATTTCCCCTCGCCAAGCAGAAGAAGAGACCTGCCAGGTTCGAGGATCAAAGAGGGGAACGAGCGATGGGACAGCCAGCCGCAGAACGACGAACATTCTTTCTGACGGGGTGTGCCAGCGGGATCGGCCGCCATCTCGCCGACCGCTTGGTGCGGGAGGGGCATCAGTTGATGGCGACGGACATCCGCGAGGAGGCGCTGGCCGAGGTGGCAGAGACTTCGGCTTGGCCAAGGGAGCAGTGCCGCTGGCGGCGGCTCGACGTCCGGGACCCGCGCGACTGGTCGGCGGCCGTCGCGGAGGCCGTCGAGGCCTTCGGTTCGATCGATGTCTTGATGAACATCGCGGGCTACATGCAATCGGAATGGATCCAGGAGTCGACGGTCGAGACGGTCGACCGGCACGTCGACATCAACCTCAAAGGGGTCATCCACGGGACACGCGTTGCCGCCAACCAGATGGCACGCCAGGGGCAAGGCCATATCATCAACATCGCCTCGCTCTCGGGCGTGGCGCCGATCCCGGGCATCGCCGTCTACTCCGCCACCAAGTTTGCGTGCCGGGCCTTCTCGTTGGCCGCGGCGCTCGAGCTGCGGGAACAGGGGATCTTCGTCACGGCGGTCTCTCCGGATGCGGTCGAGACGCCCCTGCTCGCCCCGCAGAAGGGGGTCGACGCGGCGGCAATCCTCTTCTCCAGTTCTCACCTCCTCACCGTCGAAGAGATCGCCGACCTGGTTCTGGGAAAAGTGCTCCGCCAACGTCCGCTTGAAGTCAAGATCCCGCGCCATCGGGGATGGCTCGCCCATTTGACCAACCTCTTCCCGGGAATGGGCTTTGCGTTGGGCCCCCTCTTCCGCCGGGTGGGGGGCCGACGGCAGACGGCCTTCTTTCACGACCGGTCGGGCTGAACGGAAAAGGATGGCCGAGACTGGGGAAACGGTTGACCCATTGCCGGGAACTGATTACTCTTCGGATTACTTCTCGTCCCTGGCAGGGACAACAGCCATCCAGCGGGGTGGAGATCCATCAAATGAGCTTGGCCAAATGAGTCTGGCTAAAAGGGCGTGGATTGACGGTCACTGATGCCTGTCGATCCCTCTCGTCCTGAATGCGTTGCGACGCCTTCCCTGACAGAGCCCGAGGGGTGTTGTGCGACTGAAGATGGGGGAAAGGATTCTCGAAATGCCGAAATATATCTTTGTGACGGGTGGAGTAGTCAGCGGACTGGGCAAGGGGATCGCGGCGGCGTCGATTGGTGCGCTGCTGGAGGCGCGAGGTCTCAAGATCACGCTGCTCAAGTTCGATCCCTACATCAACGTCGATCCGGGAACCATGTCCCCGTTTCAACACGGGGAGGTCTTTGTCACGGACGATGGGGCAGAGACGGACCTTGACCTGGGCCATTACGAGCGCTTCACCCGGGCGCAGTTGACGCGCGCCAACAACCTGACCTCCGGCCGGATCTACCTCTCGGTGATTGAGAAGGAGCGCCGCGGGGATTACCTCGGCAAGACGATCCAAGTCATTCCCCACATCACCAACGAGATCAAGGATTCGATCCGCAACGTCGCCGAAGGCGTCGATGTCGTCATCGTCGAGATCGGAGGGACCGTTGGCGACATCGAGTCACTGCCCTTTCTCGAGGCCATCCGCCAGATGAGCAATGAGGTTGGGCCCCACAATGCGATCTTCCTCCATCTGACATTGGTGCCCTATCTCGCCGTCTCCGGGGAGCTCAAGACGAAACCGACGCAGCATTCGGTCAAGGAGCTGCAATCGATCGGGATCCAGCCGGACGTGCTGCTCTGTCGCTGTGACCGGGAGATTCCCGCGGAGATCAAGGCCAAGATCGCCCTCTTCTGCAACCTCTCGCAGGAGGCGGTGATCACGGCGCTCGATGTGCAGTCGGTCTATCAGGTGCCATTGAGCTTCAACCGCGAGGGGCTCGACCAGTTGATCGTCGAGCTCTTGCGGCTCCCCTTGGGAGAGACGGACCTGCGCCAGTGGACCAACCTGCTGCAACGGATGCAGAACCAGCGGGAGGCGGTGACGATCGGGATCGTTGGCAAGTATGTCGGGTTGGAGGACTCCTACAAGAGCCTCAATGAGGCACTGGTTCACGGCGGAGTCGCCAATCACGTCCGCGTCAACTTCCGCTGGATCGAGAGTGAATCGCTCATGACCGATGAACGGTGGGAGGAGCAGTTGCGCGACGTCGATGCCATCCTCGTTCCGGGCGGATTCGGGAAGCGCGGAATTCCCGGCATGATCCGGGCGATCGGCTTCGCGCGTCGCGAGAAGAAGCCCTTCTTCGGCATCTGTCTGGGGATGCAGTGTGCGACGATCGAGTTCGCGCGCAACGTCTGTGGAATCGACCAAGCCGACTCGACCGAGTTCGCGCCGGAGACGAGTGAGCCGGTGATCTTCAAGCTGCGCGACCTGCTGGGGGTCGAGAAGCTCGGCGGAACGATGCGGCTCGGGGCCTATCCCTGCGATCTGAGACCCGAGTCTCTCGCCGCGCGTGTCTATGGCGCCGCGAGCATCTCGGAGCGCCACCGCCACCGCTTCGAGTTCAACCCGGCCTATCGCGACCGGTTGGCCGAGAACGGCATGATCTTCTCTGGACAGTCTCCGGACGGAAAGTTTGTCGAGATCATCGAACTGAGCCAGCATCCCTGGTTCCTCGCCTGCCAGTTTCACCCGGAGCTGAAGTCGAAGCCGCTGGCCCCCCATCCCCTCTTCACCAGCTTCATCCGGGCGGCCCACCTCCACCGCCTGCAGGATGAGGTGGGGGACGAGAAGCCCATCACCAACTGACCGCCTGATCTGATGATGGTCACTGGTTGACGCGGCGCACTTCCCCATCCTCTTCTCCGTGATCTCGGTGGCTCGGTGTTGCAATCATCTCTTCCGTTCAGACGTTGGTTGCTGGTTGACGCGGCGCACTTCCCCATCTTCTTCTCCGTGATCTCTGTGGCTCGGTGGTGCAATCATCTCTTCCGTTCTGACGTAAGTCGTTGATGGGTCCGGTCCAGTTTCTGATCTTCCTCTCCGTGAGTCATTGCGATTGTTGCAGCCGGGCGAAGAGGCAAGGCGCAAGGATCCGCTGCCCCGTCTTTGCACACGTCAGACGACCGGGTACAATGGGCGACATTGTGTGGAGAGGCTCGGGGAATAGAAGCGGAAGGGAAAGCAATGATCAAAAAACTGATACTGACGTTGGGGCTGCTCGGAATCATTCCGGGGTTGGTGCTGGGACAGGAATTTGAAATCCGCAGTTATGAGATCAACGCCCAAGTCAAGCCGGAGGTCCAGCAGCTGGAGGTGAAAGCGGTGCTCGGCTTGGCCAACCTCTCAGGGCCAGACTTGGCGGACAAGATCCTGCTGGCGAGCGCCAACAAGCCGCGGTTCAGCTTCTTCCTGCACGCCAAGGCGCAAGTCTCCGAGATGAAGGTCAACGGGGCAACGGTGACCTCGCGCTCGACAGAGGATGTGCGGAACAACCTGCTGCGGGTCTCGACGGAGATGACCAGCAACCTCGCCTCGACCCGGGATGTGCTGGTCGAATTGAGCTACACGATTCCAACGCTCGACCGCAGCTCCTCGCTCCACGTCTCTCGAACCGAGAGCTTCGTCCTGCCGCAGAGCTTCTGGATTCCCGTCTACCATACGCCCTACGCCGAGCATGGGGCGGACACGGCCCCGATGAAGATCACCGTCACGGGACCGGCGGGCCTGGCGGTCGTCTCCGCCGGCATTCGAAAATCGGAGAACAGCTTCGAGTTGACGCAGGCGGGCCACCCCTTCTTTCTGATGGGAGAGTACGAACTGGTAACAGCGGGGAATCCGGCGACGCCGGTCGAGGTCTACTACCCGCGCGGTTCCGGAGAGCGCGGCAAGGCACAGGCAGAGCAACTGGCGGCCGAGGCGGTCCGGATTCAGCAGTTCTATGTCGACTACTTTGGGGTGGCGGCGCTCTCCCCCTTTCGGGTGGTCAAGACGCAGGCGCGCCAGTTAAGCACCTCGACTTCCGACAGCTTTTCGCAGGGACGGGAGATCGCCCTGACGACCGTCGGCGCGGTGACCGTCGACGACAACCTCTTCCGGCGGGACCGGATCGATCAGGGAACGATCGAGCTGCTCGCCAATGCTGCGGCGCGCGCGTGGATCGATGGACAGGTCCTGCTGCGGGGGCGCGGAACGGGGCTCCTCCGCGACGCCCTGCCGGCCTATCTCGTCGCCCAGTACCTCGGGGTACGCTATGAGCCTTCGCAACGGACGGAGGCCCTCGAGCGATTCCGGCGTGCCTATTCAACGATCGCCCGCAACGATGCCCCGCTCTTCATGCAGAGTCAGCTCGACCGCAACTACACGACGAGCATCTACAACAAAGGCGCGATGGTCTGGCGGCTGCTTGAAGAGGTCGTCGGGAAGGAGAAATTCGCGTCGATTCTGCAATCGTCTCTCTCCCGGAACCGGGTCGACGTGCTCAGCTTCGGGGAGTGGCGCTCCCCGCTCTGCCTGCTGGCGCGCTGTGCCAGCTTCAAGCAGAACCTGCTGGCGGGCGCGTCCGACCGGAAGCGGATCGAGGAGATCTTCAGCAACTGGATCGATTCGGTCGTCCTGCCCGACTTCGCGGTGGGACAGCCCCAAGCCGCGCCCAATGGGTGGGAGTCGACCGTCACCAACTTTGGCAGCGGGGACGTGACGATCGATGTCATTGGGACGACCGAGTCGGGCGAGCAGCTGCGCCGGACGGTTCTCGTCAAGGCGAGCGAGTTCGGGACCGTCAACTTTGCGACGAACAGCCGGATCGTCTCGGTCGAGACCGATCCGGAGAAGCTCTACCTGCAGAGCGACTACACCAACGACCGGTTTCCCCGCCGCCAATCGGAGTCGGAGTCCTTCGGACTGGCCAACCTCGCCTTCAGCCGCAACGAGTTTGAGACGGCCGAGGCGCGAGCCCGCGAGGGATTGGCGCAGAACCCGCGCGCCGCGACCCTGCAGGCCTTGATGGGACGGATCCTCCTCGCCCGTGACAAGCGCCCAGAGGCCGGGGCGGCGCTCCAGGCAGCGCTCAAGGCCGATCCGATGCCGATCCTCGCCTACGGCTGGGCCCACCAGGGGTTAGGCGAGGTAGCCCTGGCGGAGAACCGACCAGAGGAGGCGCTCGACCATTTCCGCCGCGCGGCGGCGGCCGATCTCGACGCAGCGGCGACGGTGGCGGCGCGGGACGGAGCGATCAAGGCCGCCCAGGCCCTCCAGTCCGCACAGATCCCCGAGGAGGTCCGCGCCTTCCTGCAACGGTTTGACGCGGCGATTTTGCAGAGCACTGCGGCGGTGGTCAACACCTTTGTCGAGATCGGCAACCTGCGCCGCTTCGCGCAGTCCCTCGTCGTCCGCAAACCGTCCTTGTGGGTGACGGAGCCGCTCTGGGCCGAGAAGTGGGACGCCAACCGGACGGCCATCGACGTCACCCTCAAGATTCGCATCGACGGGAAGGACTATGCTGGCCGCGCGGTCTATGTCATCAGCCAGGCGAGCGGCAGCCCGATCCTCAGCGAAGTGCCCGTCTTTGATGTCAAATAAGGGAGCGCGAGCTACCCTTGGGAGGGCAAGATCGAGATGGAAGGAGCGGGCGGCGTGTCGATTCCGAGGCGGGTGCGCCAACGGCTCCTCTGGCTGATCTTCACCTTGACAGTCCTGACCTACCTCGACCGACTGGCGATCTCGGCGGCGATGCCGACGATGGCGGCGGAGTTTGGATTCACCCCCCTGCAGAAAGGGTATATCTTCAGCGCCTTCTCGCTCGCCTACGCGGCCTTCGAGGTTCCAGGGGGCTGGCTCGGGGATCGCTTCGGGGCACGCCTTGCGTTGACACGGATCGTCCTCTGGTGGTCGGCCTTCACGGGGCTGACCGGGGCGGCGGTCGGCTACAGGTCCCTCCTGCTGGTGAGGTTTCTCTTTGGAGCAGGTGAAGCGGGGGCCTTCCCCAACATTGCCCGGGCGATCTCCCGCTGGTTTGGGCCAGCGGAGCAAGGGCGGGCGCTCAGCGTCTCCTTTCTGGGTCTGGCAACGGGATCGGCAGTGACGGCACCGCTCGTCTTCACACTGCTCGACCTCCAGCCCTGGCGCTGGGTCTTCGTCGAGTTTGGCATGCTCGGCGTGGTCTGGGCGATTGTCTGGTACCGCTGGTTTCGGGATCGCCCCGAAGAGCACCCGGCGGTCCCCCGCCCAGCGACGCCTGCAGAGACAGATCGCCACCGCCCTCCCTCGCACGAGTCAGTTCCGTGGCGCCAACTCCTCACCAGTCGCGTCATGTGGCAGATCAGTCTGATGTACATCGCCTATGGGTATGGGATCTTCTTCTACATCACCTGGCTCCCAACCTACCTGATTGAGGCGCGCGGCTTTTCGAGCGGCGCAACCAAGTGGCTCGCCTCCCTGCCCTGGATCATCAGCCTGCCGGGCTACGTCGGGGGCGGCTGGCTGACCGACTGGCTGGCACGCCGTACGGGCCGCCTCAAGATCGCCCGCTGCGGCCTTGGGATGGCGGGGTATGGGATGAGTGCGGGCTTGCTGATCGCCGTCGCACTCGTCGAGGCCAATCTGGTCGCCGCGGTCCTGCTCTCTCTCGCCCTCTGCTGTCAGACGCTGACGACCAGCGCTGCGTGGTCTGTCTGCCTCGATGTCGGGCGGCAACACGCCGGAGTCGTCACGGGGACGATGAACATGGTCGGCAATTTTGGTGGTGCGCTGGCCCCGGTCGTCGTCGG
>JBMUAP010000155.1:0-6895 GCA_049454155.1 Blastocatellia bacterium | reverse complement strand
CCCTCGCCCCTCACCCCTCGTCCCTCGCCCCTCACCCCTCCCCCCTCGACCCTCTCAGGGGGCAGTTCGTCGCATTCCTGTCCCATAATGCCCCATCCATCAGCGGGCCCGGGCTGGGAGTCCAAGGAGGTCTTCTTCTCTATCTTCTTTATTGATAATGGTTTGAGGGATGCGCCGATCCGTGGCACGGAAGTTGTACGTGGTAAAGTCGGCGCCAAGCGGCGCCGCGCTTCATTCATCAAGCGTTTCCGCGCTTGATAGTTTGGTCTCTGAGAAGGGTAAACTCGCTATTGAGGGTCATTCCATTCGGGGTGGCCCTCTCTTTTTTGGTGAGCCCGGCCGATCTCTCCCCCAGTCCTCTCTTCCAACATCAAGAGCAAAAAAAATGCGACAAGCCCTGGTTAAGGAAGGCATGCCGCACGCGAAACTCACACATTATTGGAAGAGCGTTCTTCCACCTATCTAGACGATCGTGCGATCCTCTTTTTGTACCCCCCCAAAAAAAAGATGAGGCAGGGAAGGGGGAGTGGGCGAAGCGCCACAGTGGAATTGACGATCGTCACGGGGATGGGCTACCGTGACGCTCACGGAGGATCTGGTCATGAAAAGATGGAACGATCGATGGCAGGTGAAAAGAGGGGCGAGCAGGGCAGGAGCGAGGCGCGGAGCGCTCCTGGGCACGGCTCGGGTGCTGGTGGCGATCTCCCTGCTGGGCGTGATGAGCGCGCCGCGTGTCAAAGCCGGCGGGGGAACGAATTCCGCGGAGCGGGAAGCGGCGGTGGCCCGTGCCGCAGAGACGCTGCGGGCCAAGCTGATCGAGCATCGGCGGGATTTTCACCAACACCCGGAACTCTCGAACCGCGAGGAACGCACCTCCCGGGTCATTGCTGAGAAGCTGCGTGCGCTGGGGCTGGACGAGGTTCGCACGGGAGTTGGCCGTCACGGAGTGGTCGCGTTATTGAAGGGCAAGCATCCCGGTCCGGTGGTGGCGGTGCGGGCTGACATGGATGCCCTGCCGATCCTGGAGACGATCGATGTGCCCTACCGCTCCCGGAACGAGGGGGTCAAGCATGCGTGTGGCCACGACGTCCATATGTCCGTCGAACTTGGCGTCGCCGAGATGCTCAGCGGAATGCGCGACCAGATTCACGGCACGATCAAGTTCATCTTCCAGCCCGCCGAAGAGGGACCTCCCCCCGGGGAAGAGGGCGGCGCGCAGCTGATGATCAAGGAGGGAGCGCTCGAGAATCCGAAGGCGGAAGCGATCTTCGGCCTCCACGTCATGCCCAACATCTCCGTTGGCCAGATCGGATACAACAGCGGCCCGACGATGGCCTCCTCGGATCGGTTCGCCATCACGATTCGTGGCCGCAAGGTGCACGGGGCCTATCCGCACGACGGCATCGATACGGTTGTTGTCGCGGCCGAGGCGGTCACTGCCCTCCAGACCATCCGCAGTCGACGGATCAACACCATGGACCCGCTGGTCCTGACCCTTGGATCGATCCATGGCGGCAACCGCTTCAACATCATCGCCGATGAAGTTCGCCTTGAAGGCACGATGCGCACGCTCAGCGAGACCGCCCGCGCGGCGGCCATCCGGCAGATGCACCAGACCCTCGCCGGCATCACCTCTGCCTATGGTGCCAGCTACCAGCTCGATTTTGGCGAAAACAATCCGGTCACCTACAACGATCCGGAACTGGTCGCGGCGACCCTCCCGACGATCCGACGGGTCGTCGGCGAGAAGAATGTCGTCTCACCGCCCCCACAGATGGGCGCCGAGGACTTCTCCCGATTCCAACAGGTCATTCCTGGCTTCTTCTATTTTCTGGGTGTGGGAAATCCGTCCAAAGGGATCACGGCGATGATCCATACTCCGGAGTTCGATGTCGATGAGGAGAGTCTGGTCGTGGGGGTGCGAGTGATGGGCAATGTCCTCCTCGACTATCTCGATCGCAAAGCCCGCCCCTAGGCTGCGCTCCCCTCGCTTCTTGGTGAGGGACGTGATGGAGGAGGAACGGGAGCGCTCTCCGGTGGCGGATCGGCAGAGGGTGCGGGGGGGGACGGAGCGGGATCAACGCGCGGTGGGCGGTAGCCGCTTCCTTCCCGCCGGAGGGCACGGGAGAGTTCGATGATCGAGAGCAGGTCGGTCTGTGCCGCGGCCGCCTGCTGGGTGTTGAAGACCTTGCCGTTCTGATGCACCGGGTTGTGCGCGAACTCCCAGACCAGATTGCCCAGCTTGCGAATCGCCTCCTCGAACTCTTCCGGGGTGGCGAACTGGGTCTTCTGCTCCACCTTGGTGGCGAGGGAGCCGAGGGCGATCAGTTGCCGGAGCATCCGGGCCGACTTGTTGATCAGTCCCGCCTCCTCGCGCAACTGTTTTGCGCTCAAGGTTCGCTTCTCGTGGAGTCGGAGCAGCAGTTGGCTTCTGACTTGGATCGATTTGAAGTGGCGGGCAAACTGCTCCTTCGCGTAGGCCCGTTCACGCGCCCGCTCCGCGACAGACGCTCCCTGATTGATCTGGGGGGCAATCCCCGCCTTTGACAGAACTGGAAAACTGAGGGTGACCAGCGCGGCACCCATCAAGAGGAGCTGCCCCCCCCGAACGCCGCTTCTCGCTCCAATCCTCCCCTCTCTCTTCGGCTTCCTTGCACGACTCTTTTGGCGTCCCATCTTTTCTGATCCTGCCTCTGATCTTGCTGGATGGTGATTGGGGCAAATTTGGCGCCCACCTTGCGAAGGAGTGGGTGGCTGTGGGATCATTCCATCGTCCCAACAACCCGGAATCCTGCCTCAACCGAGGGGCTGCTGTTCCCTCCTTGATTGGGTCGACACGTCGGTCTCTTCCGGGCTAGATTCACCAGTCGATGTGGATCTAGCCGTCGATTCAGCTTGAAATCGAACGAAAGACAGACAAGATAGCATACAATTCCCTTCCTGGAGGCCCATTTTGGAACAAGATCTCCGCCACCTCATTCTCCTTCAGGAGCTCGACGTCGAGATTCGTCAGCTGGAGGAGGAAGTTGCCAGCCTGCCCACTCGCCAGTCGGACCTCGAACGAGCCTTTGCTGAATCCGTCTCCGAATATCTCGCCTTGCAAAATTCTCTCAACACCTCGCTCAACCGCAAGCGCGAATTGGAGCACGACATCGAAGTCGAGCAAGAGAAGCACCAGAAGTTCAAAGCAGACTTGATGCGGGCCAGCAACGAGCGGGAGTATGCGGCCGCCCTTCGCGAAGTCGACTATACCCGCAAAGCGATTGGGTCGATGGAGACCGAAGTGATCAAGCTGATCGAGGAGACGGAGAAGCTCGAAGCTCAGCTCCGCGAGCGCACCCCCGAAATGGAGTCACGCCGGCAAGAGGTCGATGCTCAGCTGGCGCACTGGCGCGAATCTTCTGCGCAGCAAGCGTCCCGACTCGATGAGCTGCGCGGCCGACGCCCCGCCCTGCTCGATCTCCTCTCTCCTCCTGCCAGATCCGACTATGAGCGGCTCTCCCGGATGCGATCTGGGCTGGCCCTGGCGGAAGCGCGGGCCCACTCCTGCCAAGCTTGCCGCATGAGCCTGCGCCCACAGGTCTTCAACGATATCCGCCGCGGGGACCGCATCATCACTTGCGAGAACTGTGGGCGCATCCTCTACTTCGTCTCCCAAGCGCAGGCGGGCTGACCCCCTCCGAATGGTGGGATGGCCGGGGAGCGGTCCTCTCTCCTTCTCGTTGACGAATGAGCGGGGGCTTCACTCCGACGCGGAGGCCCGCTGGCGGAGTGCCTCGAAGAGGACGATTCCGGCGGCGACACTGACGTTGAGCGAGTTCAGTGCGCCGTGCATCGGGATCGAGAGGACCGCATCGCACCGTTCCCGGACGAGGCGACGCACGCCTTTCCCTTCGCTGCCCAGAACAATCGCGATCGAGCCCCGCAGGTCGAATTGGGTGTAGGTCGTGGGACTCCCGCCTTCGACCGCGACAACCCAGAAGCCTCTCTCCTGGAGCGTGGCGATCAGCGGGACGAGATTGGGCACCTGGGCAATGCGCAGATGTTCGATCGCCCCAGCAGAGGTCTTGGCCACCGTCTCGGTCAGGCCGGCCGCGCGATACGCCGGCAGAAAGACCCCCTCGACCCCCGCCCCCTCGCAGGTTCGCAAGATGGCCCCGAGGTTCTGCGGGTCTTCGATCCCGTCGAGCAGGACGAGCAGCGGAGTCGGCCCAAGCGCGTCGAGAATTTCGTCCTCCCCGACATAGCCCGACTCCGCTCGTCCTTTTTCCGGCCGCAGCAGCGCGATGACCCCCTGGTGGTTGGCGCGCCCCGCCCGCTCATCAAGCTCGCGCCGGTCCCGCTGCAGACAGGGAATCCGACGTTGCCGCGCCAACTCGATCAGCTCCTGCAGCCGTGACGGTTGGGCACCTGCCGCCAAGAGGATTCGATCGATGGGGCGCCGCCCGGATCGGATCGCCTCGATCACTGGGGAGACCCCATAGAGCATCTTCACAGAGACGTAGTCCTTTCTTGATCCACGACCGACCCTCTCTCCCTTCCTCTCATCGTCGATAGAGCCGGAAGTTGTCGACGATGAAGTTGCTCCGGATATACCGTCGCTGATCTCCCCGTGCCATGACGGTGAGAGGCCGGTTCGGATCCTGCACCGAAAAATCGAGTGCCAACGTGCTGGGGATCGCTGAGAGCACGCTCGCGTTTCGCAGGGGAGTCGAGCCATCGTTGAAATCGACCATCAGCGAGACGGTTGTTCCGAGACTGGGTAGGATATCGCAGACCACCCGATAGTTGCCGACCGGCAGGCGCAGGTCCTGGGCACAGGAGTCGACCAGAATCCGGCCGCTCGCCCGGAACTGCGCGGCATAGCCTCCTTCGGTGACGCCGGGTCGGCCCGTGTAGATGAAGGCCCCGCCATCGCCGACATAGTATGTCAGAAGTCGCCATCCCGAAAGGTCGCCCGTCTCGAATCCGGGATTGATGAGCGCTTGCACGGGAGTGAGGGAACTCCCCGGGGTAGGTGTGGGGGTCGGTCCTGGGGCTGGGGTGGGAGTTGGAGTCGGTCTCGGGGTCGGCGTTGGAGTTGGGGTGGGAGAGGGGCGTGGGGTCGGCGTCGGCGTGGGGGCGGACGCACCCCGGGAGATCTTGCGGATGTTGTTGGCGCCGAAATCGCTGACATAGATGTTACCGCGGGAGTCGACGGCGATGCCGGCGGGGCGCAGGAAGGTGGCGGTCGAGCCGGGGCCGTCGAGGCTTCCAGGGATTCCAGTGCCGGCGATGGTCGTGAGTGTCATCGTCGTCAGGTCGAGTTTGCGGATGCGGGAGTTGTTCCAATCGGCGATGAGGATGTTGCCCTCCAGGTCGTGGGCCACGCCGAAGGGGGAAAGCAATGATGCCTCAAGGGCGGGCCCATCGAGGCTGCTTCCCCCACCCGCGAGCGTGGTGACGATTCCCGCCGGAGAGACCCGTCGGATCCGGTTGTTGACAAAGTCCGGAACGATCAGGTTGCCGAGACGATCTAAGGCCGGTTGGGGAGCTCCCCCCGCGAAATGGAAAGCCGCGTCGGGACCAGTTCCATCGACATACCCGACACTGCGACCGGCGAGCGTGGTGACCGTTCCCTCCGGGTCGATTCGTCGAACCAGGCTGGTGGCTGCGTCGAGCACGTAGATGTTACCGGCGGCATCAAGGGTGATCCCGCTCGGGTTGGCAAAGCTCGCCGATCTTGCCGGACCATTTTGACTGCCGAAGGCACCGCTCCCGGCAATGGTGCTGGTCTCGCCTGCGAGGGTGACGGATCGGATGCGATGGTTGCCATAGTCGGCGACGAGGATCAGCCCTTCGCGCGTCACGGCCACACCGGAAGGGTTGTTGAATCGGGCAAAAATACCTTTGCCATTGGTATACCCACGTCCCGCGCCGGCGAGCGTCGTTACCTTCCCGTTCGGATCGATCCGGCGGATCCGCACATTGCGGTAGTCGGCGACGATGAGGTGGTCTTCGGGGTCGATGGCGATGCCGAGCGGGCCGTGGAAGCGGGCGCTGACCCCAGTCCCGTCCGCATATCCCGCGACCCGAATGCCCGCGTGGGTCGTCACGACATAGTCTGATGAGGCGGTCGTCAGACTGGCGCTGTCGGCGGAGCCGAGGAGCTTGCCTGGCGAGAGCAGGATGCTCAGCGCCGCGATGATTGCCCCCACGGCCAGCGTCAGGCGAAAGCGAAAAGCCGAGACCCTGGGGTGTCTCTCCTTGTTGCTCTTCTCGGATGGCGGTTCGATTCTCAACGTCTCTTTCACTTGGTCTCCTTCACGAGCCGATGCCGGAGCGTCGGCCGGTCTTCGGGTGGCGCTTGGTCGAATGAATGATTACCGATGGAAGATGTGCGGATAGTCTGTCAGTGGCGGTCTGTTTGGGTAAGGATGCGAGCAATCCTTCTGATGCTCATTTGCTTGGCCCGGGTTGGCCCGCAAGCAAGGAAAATCGTAACTACTCACGGGGAGGAAGAGATGATTGCACCACCGAGTCAAAGAGATCACCGAGAAGAAGATAGGACCCCTGGAAGTTCATTGATGCCGTGAGCAGTTACGGAAAAATCTGACGTAACTACTCACGGAGAGGAAAATCAGAAACTGGACCAAGCCGACCAGAGACCGATGTCAGAACGGAAGACATGATTACACCACCGAGACACAGAGAACACAGAGAAGAAGGTTGAGGAGTGACTCGCGCCAACAAACAACCAACGTCTGGACAGATCACATCATTGCATAACAGAGAGATCACAGAGAAGAAGATAGGGGCCATTGAAGTTCATTGATGCCGTGAGTCGCTACCAATCCTCTTCTCGGTGTTCTCTGTGCCTCTGTGGTGCAATCATCTCTTCCGTTCTGACGTTGAT
>JBMUAP010000154.1:0-6907 GCA_049454155.1 Blastocatellia bacterium | reverse complement strand
ATTCCGGACAGTAATTCTCTTCCACAAGGGAGGGTTGTCCTTATTGCCAGCGGGGGTCTCTGAGGGGTAACCCACACAAAACCCGGAAGCCCCGAAAAAAGCGACAGCCTTCTTCACGAAGGAGAGCGCGTGAGGTTCCTGTTGATCCTCGCGGAGAAGTCCAACCATCGATGGACCCTGCTTGGCTGAGTTCTGCAAGTTGACATTGATGAAAAGGCGGATCAGCCTGACGATCCATCAGCCTCAAGCCGTCACAAGTTCGCAGAACCGCTCGCGATCGAAACATTTGAGCGTCCCAGGGCGGTAGTAGTCCTCCGTCCATTGGTCGGTCGGATCGAGGGCGAACGGCTTCCCGTTCCGGGCTCGGGCAGGTTGCGTCACCCGAAAGCGGAACCGGTAGTGATCGTAAATGCGGAGCAACTCGCAGCCATAGGCGTCGGCGACATCAGGGTCTGCCCGGAGGATGAGGTAGTTCTCGTCATTGCCCTGCGAGGCGGTCTTTGAGTAGTTGTGGGAGCCGCTGATGACGATCGGGTTCTCGGAGGTGAAGTCGACGAGGATTGCCTTGGTGTGGACGAGAATGTTGCCACGCTGCCCCCGGGTCGACTCCCGCAGAAAGCCCTCGAGCCCCTCCTTGAGCATGGCGGTCGCAACAAAGCTGGCCGTGCGGTCGGCGTGAAACCCAGTGATCCGGCTGCGGGTATTCTCAAGCCCATAGCGCAGTACCTGGTCGTGCGGCGCACCGATCAGCGCGTTCTCGACCTCGTCATCGAGGTTGAAAGAGGTGCAGAAGAGGACATCCCGCCGGGCGCTCTGGATCAAGGAGATGAAGGCCTGGAGGTCCTCTGGCGTGGCCCGAGGCGAAAATCCGGCAAAGATCGGCGGGCGCAGGTCGATCGGATCGTGCGCGGTGATGAAGCGCCGGGTCTCCCCCGGGGTCGCCCCCCGGAAGAGCTGTTCGAAGATCGTCACATACTCTGTCGCGATCTCCTTGCGATCGAGGATGTGGACGACATTGGCTTGGCGATAGACACCGTTCTCGGTGAAATTGGCTGACCCACAGAGGATGGAGACGGGTTGGCGGACCCCCTCCTTCCCAAGGCGGCTGAGCACGATAAATTTGTGGTGGCAGATGTGGCTGGTGATGCGGGGCCGCTTGAGGTCGTCTGGAATTCCGCGGAGGTGGTCTTCGTTGATGGCGGTCTGTTTGTCCCCGCGTTTGGCGTGGTAGACGACCCGGACCTTGACCCCCCGCTGGTGGGCCGCTTCGACAGCCTTGGCGATTGCCTCCAGTTCGTATTCGTAGATGGCGATGTCGAGCGCCCAAGTTCCATCCGTCGCGCGTGCCAGGAAGGCGAGAATCTGCTCGAGCAGTCCATCACTGAGCCATTTGAGGGCACGGGGGGGCAGTTGGTATTGACTGAGAGTGCCCGCGCGGCGGGCCTCCTCGATGGCCCGGTCGACACTCCGGAAGGTGCGCGAGAAGGCTTGGCTGGCGGCGGCGGCCCGGTTGAAGTGGACAATCTGCTTTCCGCTGAGCAGTGTCTGGGGATGGACGAGGATCGAGGGGCCCCGGTCGAGTCGGAGGCGGTCCGGCGTACCATAGACGGCGTGGACAACGTACCGGTACTTCTCTCCTGCGCGGACGGTGTAGTCCGACCAGCGAAACCGCTGGATTGGCGCGACCTGGGTCGAGGTTGGCTCGCCCGGCTCTCGCGAGACTCCAGGGAAGTGGAGCAGTCCCTGGAGCCATTGCCGCCTGCCATTGGAGATCTGCTCGCGTTCGATCGCGAAGCCGAGCAGCCCCTTTCGCCGCTCCTCCGGCACGTTCATCGCCAACAGTACCGCATTGGAGCCGGTATAAGTCTTGACGTGAATCCCATTGCGTTGTCCCCGTTTTCTCATGGCTCTCGCTGATCCTTTCAGTCGTCCGAGGTCTCAGTTTCCGAAAAAAGAAGGGGGGCTGCCCCCTCCGAAGAAGGCAGCCCCGGTGAGAAGCCGATGGGCCCCGATCAGGGTCTTGGTGGCTCCGGCTGGGCCATCTGTTGGAGGAGAGCCCCGAGCCGTTGCAGCTCCTCTCCGTAGCGCGCCCAATCGCCATTGCGCTGGGCCTGGATGGCCCGGTCGTAGGCCTGCTGGGCCTGGACGGCGAGAGAGCTCCTCGTGGTGTCGGTCACTGCCCCTGCGCCGGGGAGGGCTGAGGCGACGGCGCTGGCTTCCGTGAGCGAGGCCCCCTCGGTGGGTCGTTCTCCAGTCCCGGCGCCGAAGACCCGGGTCAGGCTGGCATCGAGCGTCTCCTCCATGGCGATCCGATTCTCGACCGCGACAATCACCCGTTTCAACTCGGGGATCTTCCCTGAATTGGCCTTGAGATAGAGCGGTTGCACGTAGATCAGCGACTCCTCGATCGGGATGACAAGGAGCGTCCCCAGAATCGCCTTCGATCCCCGTTGATCCCAGAGTGAGAGCTGGCGGGAAATCTCCGCGTCCTGATTGATTCGCGCCATCACCTGTCGCGGGCCGTAGACCAGCCGCTGCTTGGGGAATCGGTAGACGACCAGTTTGCCGTAGTTCTCGCCATCGGACCGGGCGACCATCCAGCTCGCGAGGTTGTCCTTGCGGCGCGGGGTGAAGGGAAGCATGAAGATGAACTCCTCTTTCTGCTCCCCGGGCAATTTCATGACTGCGTAGTAGGGGCTCATCGTCTTGGCGCGCCCGTCGGACTCCTGCGTCGTCGCCAGCTCCCACTGGTCTTCCTTGTTGTAAAAGACTTGTGGCTGCTCCATGTGGTAGGTCGAATAGACCGCCGTCTGGAGGCTGAAGATATCCTCTGGATAGCGAAGATGGGCGCGGAGATCCGCCGACATCTCGGAGAGGGGCCGGAAGGTCCCGGGCAGGATCTTCTCCCACGTCTCGAGAACCGGATCCTTGACGTCGGCCCGATAGAGCGTCACTCGACCGTGATAGGGGTCGACGACGGCCTTGACCGAGTTGCGGATGTAGTTGATGCCGCCCACCCGCTGCGCGTACGGGTAGCGATTGCTGACGGTATACCCGTCGGCGACCCAGTGGAGCCGCCCCTCCGAGATGACGAGGTAGGGATCTTGATCGAAGCGCAGGTAGGGGGCGATCCGGTTGAGCCGCGTCATGATGTTGCGGTGAAAGAGGACCCGGCTCTCGGCGGTGATGTCGTCGGAGAGGAGCAACTTCATGTCGCCGAAGCGGGTCGCAAAGACGAGCCGTCGCCAGTAGCTGCCGAGCGAAACACCACCACTCCCTTGGTAATTAGTGTAGACGTTCTCCTCTCCGGCCGGATAGTTGAACTCCTGAGCAGAGGTTCGAACATAGACCGGATCGTGCGAAAGCTCGCCGTAGTAGATCTCTGGAGATTCGACCTTGAGCGACGGGACTGTCGTCACCGGCGGCAGATCCTTGGTGAAGAGGACGGGAAGTCCTTCCGCCGTCACCTGGTTCGCCGGCCCCAATGTGATGCCAAACCCGTGGGTGAAGGTTAGCCGCTCGTTGATCCAGTTGCGATTGGGCAGGCTGCCGACACTGATCTCCCGGGGAGAGATCATCGTCTGCTGCAGCTCCCCATTGATGAGATAGCGATCATTGTCGACCGAGTTGAAGTCGTAATAGGTCCGGATCTCCTGCAACTGCCCAAAGGTCTCAAGGAGCGGCTCGTGATCCCACAGTCGAATGTTGTTGATGGTGGGGCGGTTGGCGTCGATGTCCGCCCGGGTGAGCGTCTTCTCCCCAGAGATCTCGCGCTCTTCGACGGCATCGATCCCGAAGCTCTTTCGTGTCGCCGCGATGTTGTGTTGGATGTAGGGTGTCTCTTTGACCAACTCGTTCGGGGCCACCGAGAGGCGCTGCACGAACGAGGGGTAGAGCCACTTGCCCCCGACCAGGAGCAGCCCGTAGAGGACGATCCCCACCAGCAGCAGTGAGTTGCGGGCGACGATCAGGCTGGCCAACGCCACGACCACCAGCAAGAGCGCCAGGAAGAACTCGACTTGAAGTACGGGAAGCAGGGCGTGCAGGTCGGTGTAGCTCGCGCCCAGGACCGGTCCCCGCTCCGAGTAGAGCAGCTGGTACATCTCCAGCCGGGTGCGCCAAGCGATGATCCCCATCAGGAGCGCGCCAAGCACCAGCAGGTGTCGCCGCCCGAAGCTGCTGATCCAGGCGGACTCCTTGCCCTTCCCTCCCGAGAGCAGGGGCATCAGTTGCAGCACGAGGACGCCTCCGATGATCAAGACGAGGAGCTGGAGCAGGACCGCCGATCCAACTTCCATCACCGGTAACGTAAAGAAGTAGAAGGAGAGATCCTGGCCAAAGATCGGATCCTGCTCCCCAAAGCGGCTCCGATGCCAGAATTGCTGGACGATCTCCCACGAGGCCCAGAGCTGCAATCCGACCCAGGCCCCTCCGACGAGCGCGATCGGGAAGAGCCAGCGCCGGATGAAGCCCGCGATGTCCGGCAACTCCAACCGCTCATTGTTGACGGAGAAGTAGCGTACCGTTCGACTCGTGCCCGCTCCGGCTCGCAGCGCCAGTCGCAGGTTGACCCAGATCAAGAGGGCCCCCAGCACGAATGCTCCCGCGCCGAGCGCCAGTTGCGTCACCAGCCGGGTGGAGAAGAGGCGTTCGTACCCTGTCTCCAGATACCAGAGCCACTCCGTATAGAGCCCGACAACTGCGGGCCAGACAAAGAGAAAGAAGAGAAGGATGAGCCCAAAGAGCAGCACCGGGGAGCGCCGCCGCGTCGGGGGTCGCTCCTCTCCTTCTATTTGATCGACAAAAAATTCGTCATTCATCGTCTGTTTGCTTTCCTTCTTGGCTGATCGAAGGCCTCTCTACTCCCATGAAAATGGTGATCTCTCAGAAGGGAAAATTCAGTCATCCTCTGTCATCTCTGTTATCGATTCAAGCTTGTCTATCATCACTCATCCGTGCTGGAAGTACAATGCACGAGCCTGGGGACAGGCCTTGCCGGCTCACCTGCCAAACGCCACAATAGAGAGGTCAAGACGAGGGAAGATCCTCGGATTGGTTCTGCGTGGATGGGATGACTGGACAAGGCTCGGCGCTGCCGTCGTGTGACGCCGAGTCAGTCGAGATTGGAGGACCGATGCGCAACCCGCTTCTTCGCTACCTGATCGTCCTGGTGGTCGGCCTGCTCGCCGGCGCTCTCGCCTTCTCCCTCTGGCCCTCCGCTGGCGTCTCTCGGCTGGGCCGGACCCGCGTCGAGGGGAGCATCGAATCGACCGTCCGCAATATCGGAGAACTCGTCGTCATGAAGGCCGTGCTCAAAGAGATCGTTACGACCGAGATCAACCGCGAGAACCTCTCGATTCCCAAGAAGGCCGCGCTCATCTTCAAGTTCGATCTCAACTTCAAATACGACTTACGCCAGAAGGAATTTTCGATTCAGCGCGTCGATGGGGAGCGGGTCCGTATCCTCATGCCACCGGTCAAGGTCGATTTTCACATTCGCGACCTGATCGTCTATGACAAACAGCCCGGCCAGAAATGGTTTCAAACCTACCCGATCACGGTGCAGGAAGAGAATGAGTTGATTCAGCAGGCGCGTTCATCCGCAGAGAAGCAGGTCAGCGAGTTCGTCACGGAGTATCGCGCGCAGTACCGCGCCTCGGCCGAGTCGATCATGAAGCTGCTTGCCGAAGGGTTTGGGTACCGCACTGCGACGGTGGAGTTCCAGGGGGAGTGACCTCCCCCTCCTGGCTCAGGCCAGAATTCGCTCGATGCGTTCCCCGTGGACATCGGTCAGCCGGAAGTTCCGCCCCTGGTACTTGTAGGTCAGACGCGTGTGGTCGATCCCCAGCAGGTGGAGGATCGTTGCGTTGAGGTCGAAGAGGCTGACGGGATCGCGGGTGATGTTGTAGCTGAAGTCGTCCGTCTCGCCGAGCGTCTGGCCGGCTCGGATCCCGGCACCCGCCAGCCAGACGGTGAAGCAGCGCGGATGGTGGTCGCGCCCGTAGTTCTCTGCGGTTAGTGCCCCCTGGGAGTAGACGGTGCGCCCAAACTCCCCGGCCCAGATGACGAGCGTGTCATCGAGCATGCCGCGCTCTTTGAGGTCTGTCAGCAGCGCTGCGGTCGGCTGATCGACGTCGCGGGCCTGATTCCGGATCTGTTTCGGACAGTTGTTGTGTTGGTCCCAGCCACGGTGGAAGAGCTGGATGAAGCGAACTCCGCGCTCCGCCAGTCGTCGAGCGAGAATGCAGTTGGCGGCATAGGTTCCTGGCTTCCGAGCGTCTGGACCATACTGTTCGAGGGTCCTCTCCGGTTCGCGGGAGAGGTCGGTCAGCTCTGGCACGGAGGACTGCATCCGATAGGCCATCTCGTACTGGGCCATCCGCGCGAGGACCTCCCGGTCCCCGACGTTGGCGGCGTTCTTCTCGTTGAGGCGGGCGAGGTCGTCGAGGAAGCGACGCCGGACCTGGGCCTCGACCCCCTGCGGGTTGGAGAGGAAGAGCACCGGATCCCGCCCGTTATGAAACTTGACCCCTTGGTACTGGGAGGGGAGAAATCCACTTCCCCAGAGCCGATCGTAGAGCGGCTGGTCGCCAGAATTTCCCGTTCCAATCGAGACCATGACGACAAACGCTGGCAGGTCGCGATTCTCGCTCCCGAGGCCATAGGCGATCCAGGCGCCCATGCTCGGCCGTCCGGCGAGCTGAAACCCGGTCAGGGCCGCGGTGATCGCCGGGTCATGGTTGATCTGCTCGGTGTGCATCGAGCGGATGAAGCAGAGATCATCGGCAACTTTGGCAGTATGGGGGAGCAGTTCGCTGAGCGTTGCGCCTGACTGCCCGTGACGATCGAAGCGGAAGAGGCTCGGCGCGACCGGGAATTTACTCTGCCCCGAGGTCATCGTCGTGAG